>JANTGU010000246.1 GCA_024762735.1 Bacteroidales bacterium
AAAACCTACGGTGTTTTTGAGCTTCCCGAAGGAGCCGTTTTGCGCCATCACGACAAGTCGTACCTTGAACAATTGACAAAGCCTTTTAAAACTATTGAGATGAAAAAAATTACGTTTACAACCATGAACGGTCACCGATCGAATGGGGTTACCTACCTGGGAAAAAAGAGCCGGGAGATTGAAGAATAGAGATTTAAGATTTATTTGAGCGACTTGCAAATCATCCATTCTTAAGTACTTCTTAAATCTGTAATCTGCAATCTGATATCGTTTACTAGTCATCGGATGACTAGGGCCAAACTTTTCAGTTTGAGCAAGGATATGCAGGGCAGGAAAACCTAAAAGGCTGAATTCATGTAGCTTACGACCCAACGAAAGGTTAATCCACCAAAATGCTCTCGCACGGTTTGCAACCGTGCGCTCTTTATTTCTTAGCAAACGAATTTAAATCAAACGAAATGGTAAAATAGTTGGGTGATCCAACCAGGTGGTAGGCCGCGCGCGAGTAGTTAATCTTGAATTTATAAACCCTGATACCGATGCCCCAGCTAAAGCCGACCATGCCCAGTTTATCATTCATTTTCAGTTCCTGCCGACGGCGGTAATTGTATCCTGCGCGCAGCATCAGGTTTTTACCTATGTAAAACTCACCACCCACGATAATATGCCGCATCAGGTTATCGCCAAACCTGGCCAAACCTGTTTTATAAACAGCTTCACCCGAAACAGGGTCAACGCCACCCGAAGGATTGGTAGGGTCTTCATAGTAAAGATTCCATTTCTCAATATGATCGTAGATAAACGAAAACCTGAAAGGGACATGCTCCAGCCGCTTGGTAAGCACGTATTGCAATGAAAAGGGAAGCGGATCGCGTGAGCCGGAAACATAGGTAGTCAGCTGCATGCCAATATTCCGGGCAATCAACGACATATCCCATCCCGATTTGGTACGATAGCTCCCTGCAACATCCACGGCAAAACCAAACGAAGCATACGATTCGTAATGCGAATAAATCAGCTTGCCGGCGGCACCAATCGAAAACGAGCTATCCAGCTCCCTGCCCCAGCCAATGGTAAGGGCAGCATCCGAAGCGGTAAAAGAGCCCGAAACATTACCTGCCTCATCGGCATAATCAAAGGTGCCGTAGTTGTAATATTGCATGGTAGCCACAAAGCTACCTGCCTTGTTAAAGGTACGGCCATACTGGGCAAAGCCGTAGTTAACATCATCAAAAAAATCGACATAAGCCAGCGAAACAGCGCCGCTCATTTTACTGTTAATCAACGAAGGGTTTACCAGGGCCAGGTTAATATCGCCATCCCTTATGGCCGCGGTGTTACCTCCCAGGGCTGCAACCCTGGCCGACAAGGGTTTCTCTAAAAAGGAGTAGGCATAACGCCCTCCTATTTGTGCCATGGCATCATATCCAAAAAACAAGGAAATAACTAAAAAAAACAACAGAAAATATACTCTTTTCACAGGCTTTCAATTAATGGTTAAGGCTATAACGAGCGACATGCCGTTTTATTTTAATCAGCTATAAGATTACTGTTAAACTTTTAAGATTAGTCCATCTTGGTAACCTTGCCACTTCCAATTACCTCCGACTTAACCCTGGGGTTTCCGGCGTACAACACCTCCCCGCTTCCCGAAAGCTCAATCACCAGCTTGTTGGTAGCACTCACCGCCACCGTGCCTGAACCCGACAAGCTCACCTCCGCATTGTTCGACCGCATGCCAAGCCCTTTAAAATAGCCCGAGCCGGTCACCTCAACCTCCTGCTTGTTGGCCGACCCGTTCACGATAATATCGCCCGAGCCACTCAAGTTAGTATTCACAATATTGGCATGCACATCGGCAAAAATTTTCCCCGACCCCGACAAATTGAGCGTCATCTCTCCCAGCGTTACAGGGTTCGCTGTCTTAATCATCCCCGAACCGTTTACCGTCAACTTGTAAATATCAGGCGTAAACACCTTAATCAAAATCGGATCCGTGTTTCCCAGGCATGGTGTGGCATCAATAATCAGTTTCTTGCCTTTTACCCTGGTTGTAATCGCTTCCAACACATTCCGCTGGGCGTGAATCTGCATCGTGGTCTTCGAGGCCACCTCCACTACTACATCAGCATTAATATTCAGCACAATCTCGCTAAACGGCCCCACCTTGCGCGTTTGGTTTTCCACGTGCCCGGTACCGTCAATGCAGCTATTACATCCTGTCAGCAAGGCTAAACCAATCCCTGCTACCAACATCAATACCCATAAAAATATCTTCTTCATAATTTCTAATTTTTAAAACTCAAAGTTACTACAAAATTGCATGCCCTGCCTGATAAAGTAAAATAATAACATGGGCAGCCGGGCGGGCTGTCCGCTATAGCCCTGCCCCGGGCTTCCGTGTGCCGTATTAAGCCGGACGGTGGCTTCCGTTGGTCGCCCCGCCATCTTAACGTCACATCGGCAGCCTGGGACAGGGGCTGCCGCTTCCATCCCTGCTGCTCGAAACAAACATTTATGTTAGCTCTCCTAAAATATCTTAAAACATAAATCGTTATTACCTTTAATTGGTTATTTTAAAAATAACCTGCGTACTTTTGTAAAAATTTAAAATTTAAAATAGATGCAAACAATCCTTAAAAAGGCACTTCGCAAGCCAACCGCAGCCGACACCATATATTTGGTAAAAGACGGAACCGGTTTGAAGCAGATTAAATTAAGTGCCGAAGAAACAGAATACGTTAAAAAACAACATCGTGCCAAAGAGCATGTCATTACCATCAATCGTTATAAAAATCAGTTGATTTTTGTGTACGCCGAAACATTGGGCACCAAAGCCAAACGGCACGAGAATTACAGAACCTTCGGAAACGAGGTACAATCGGTTTTAAACAAAGCTAAAGTTGAACGGGCTGTAGTACACGTTATCACCGCCACCAAAGCTGAAACGCTGGCTTTTGTCGAAGGAATGCTGCTGGGAAACTACCAGTTTTTGAAATACTTTACCGAAAGCGACAAAAAAAGAAATTCGTTAACCGAAATAGCTGTTTACAGCCCCATGATATCCGATGAGGATTTAAAGGCGCTCTCCAACGTGGCAGAAGCCGTTTACAAGGCACGCGACCTGGTGAACACGCCCGTGGCCGACCTAAACGCGCAGGCCCTGGCAGCTGCCACCGTTGAAATGGGTAAAGAAACGGGGGCCAAGGTGGATGTTTTTAACAAGAAAAAAATTGAAAGCCTTAAAATGGGCGGACTGCTGGCCGTGAACCGGGGTAGCATCGACGAGCCCACCTTTACCACCATCCAATGGAAACCTGACAATGCCGTCAATGACAAACCCTATGTTTTTGTAGGCAAGGGAGTGGTTTACGATACCGGCGGCCTGAGTTTAAAACCCAGCAACTTTATGGACACCATGAAGAGTGATATGGCGGGAGCTGCTGCAGTAGTCTCGGCACTGTATGCCATCTCAAGAGCCAAACTGCCGGTGTATGTTATCGGTCTTGTTCCCGCCACCGACAACCGACCCGATGGCAACGCCTATACCCCCGGCGATGTAATTACCATGTACGACAACACGACGGTAGAAGTGCTGAATACCGATGCCGAGGGTCGCATGATTTTAGCCGACGCACTGGCTTATGCTAAAAAGTTTGATCCCGAACTGGTGATTGATATTGCTACCTTAACAGGTGCTGCCGCCCGCGCCATTGGCCCGCAGGCAACAGTAGGCATGCAGGTTAAAGCCGAGGCCGAGTTTAGTGAACTGCAAAAGTCGGGAAACAATGTACACGAACGCATTGTTGAATTTCCCATGTGGGATGAGTACAAAGAGCAATTAAAATCGGAAATTGCCGACCTGAAAAATATTGGCGGACTGGAAGCCGGTGCCATCACCGCAGGCAAATTTTTAGAGCATTTTACCGATTATCCATACATCCATCTCGACATTGCAGCCCCCTCATTTTTGTCAAAACGCGATAAGTACCGGCCAACAGGTGGTACAGGCGTGGGGGTACGACTGTTTTACGAGTTCATCAGCTCAAAAGTAAAATAGTATTGATATCCTTTTGACATTCATGATGATAAAACAAAAAACCCGCTGCTAAAAAGAGCGGGTTTTTTTTAGATACCAAATTTCCTACCTTTGGATTTTCTAATCCCAAAGAAACAAATTTTTCTTTATAGTTTGCCAGTGTAAATAAAAATAATGTTGTATTTTTATAGGTCAACCTAAAAAACAACCTGCCATGACCTACGATTTGATTCATTATTT
>JANTGU010000247.1 GCA_024762735.1 Bacteroidales bacterium
TTGATTGGCTCATTTTTATTTAGAATTAATTTTAATTACCTTTGCCAGCCTATAAAAACAAGACAAGTAGCAAATGAGCAAAGCAGAGAGCATCCTTAAAAAATTAAAATTAACAAAGTCGGAAATCCTTGATGATTACCGCATAGCGTTTGAAAGCAGGCAAGCCAGTTTGCTTGGCCGGCGGGAAGTGCTGACGGGGAAAGCCAAGTTTGGCATTTTTGGCGACGGGAAAGAGATTCCGCAACTGGCCATGGCTCGTGCTTTTAAAAACGGGGATTGGCGCTCGGGCTATTACCGCGATCAGACTTTTATGCTGGCCACGGGCATGATGACGTTAGAGGAAGTTTTTGCCCAGCTGTATGGTGATACCGACCTTACTGCCAACCCTGCTAATGGTGGCCGCTTGATGAACAATCATTTTGCCACCAGAAGCCTGGATGAAAAAAGTGAATGGAAACAGCTCACCCAACAGAAAAACTCCTCTCCTGATAGTTCACCCACAGCCAGTCAGATGCCCCGTTTACTGGGATTAGCCATGGCATCGTACTATTTTAAAAACAACAAGGCGTTGCATCCCTACACACAGTTTTCAAACAAAGGCAACGAAGTAGCTTTTGGAACCATCGGCGACGCCTCCACCTCGGAAGGCCACTTTTTTGAAACCCTTAATGCAGCGGGAGTAACCCAGGTTCCGATGGTTATGTCGGTTTGGGATGATGGCTGGGGCATTTCGGTGCCCAACAGCAAGCAGACCACTAAAAACAACATTTCAGAAATTCTGAAAGGATTTCAAAAAGAGAAAGGAACCAACGGGTTTGAAATTTATCGGGGAAATTGCAGCGACTACGCCTCCATGGTATTGCTCTATCGCGAAGGGGTTGAAAAAACCCGCAAAACGCATGTGCCGTCCCTGTTTCATATTCAAAGCTGCACCCAGCCGCAGGGACACTCCACCTCGGGATCACACGAACGTTACAAAAGCAAGCAGCAACTCGAGGGTGAAACAACTCGCGATGGTATACTAAAAATGCGCCAATGGATGTTGGACACCAATCTGGCGACAGCCGAAGAGCTTGACACCCTTGAACAGGATGCCACCCGCCGGGTGAGAAATGCCAGAAAAAATGCATGGAAGCACTTTATGACGCCCCTTGTGGAAAAGCGTGACCAGTTTGTAAGCATGGTTGAAACCACCAGTTGCCATTGTGCCTCGACCGACGAGATTCAGGAAATCAAAAACAACCTGAAAAAAATTGGCGAACCCATCCGCAAAGACATCTATTCGGCAGCCAGAAGAATTCTCTGGAAGCTTTGTGACAGCTGTAGCGTTCCTCATGATTCGTTACGAGTAAAAATTACCCGGTGGTTGGACAAAGAACTTTCTGACAGCCGGCAGCGATACAGCTCACATCTTTACAGCCAATCGGAGAAGTCGGCACTGAACATCGAACCTGTGTCGCCTGAATATGACGAAAATGAGGTGCTTGTCCCCGGCAGAGAAATACTACGTGATAATTTTGATTACATTTTTGACCACAACCCGATGGTGCTTGCTTTTGGCGAAGATGTGGGTAAGATTGGCGGGGTAAATCAAACCTACGAAGGCCTTCAGGAAAAATATGGTGAAAACAGAATTTTTGATACAGGCATCCGCGAGGCAACCATTATCGGGCAGGGACTGGGCATGGCCATGCGGGGATTACGTCCCATTGCCGAGATACAGTATTTCGATTACCTGCTCTACGGTTTGCAGGTTATCAGTGATGATTTAGCCACCTTACACTATCGCACCAAAGGGGGACAAAAAGCACCCATGATCATCAGCACGCGTGGGCACCGGCTGGAAGGAATCTGGCATTCAGGCTCTCCCCTGAGCATGGTTATTAACTCGGTAAGGGGTGTACACGTGGCTGTCCCACGCAACATGACCCAAGCAGCCGGTTTCTACAACACTTACCTTGAATCGGATCAACCGGTCATTATTATCGAACCCTTAAACGGATATCGCTTGCGTGAGAGAAAGCCGGCCAACATAGGTCAATTTAAAACCCCGGTGGGTATCCCCGAGGTTCTTATCGAGGGATCTGATATCACGCTGGTAACTTATGGCTCCTGCATTCGCATTGCTCAAGATGCCGCCAAGCTGTTAAACGGCGTTGGCATCTCTGCCGAACTTATTGATGTTCAAACGTTGATCCCGTTTGACCGAACCGGCGTCATACTTGAATCGCTAAAGAAAACCAACAAGATTATCTTTTTTGATGAAGATGTCCCGGGTGGTGCCACGGCCTACATGATGCAAAAAGTATTGGAAGACAATAACGGCTATCGCTACTTAGACGCCAAACCGGAAACCGTGACAGCCAATGCCCATCGTGCTGCTTACAGCACAGATGGCGATTACTTTTCAAATCCAAACGAGGAGGATGTGTTTGAAAGAGTTTACTCGGTGATGCACGAATATAACCCGGCTAAATACCCGGCTATTTTTTAACAGGCAGGTTTGATTACCCAATTTCCAAAGGGTGATAACCTCTCGCCTGGTATGCAACCTGGCGCCTGTTGATGCATTTTGGATAATACTACTTGTTTTTAAAGTTCACAAAATCACGCTGCGATTTAAACAAGTTAATAACTTGCAATCCCAGGTTTTTGCTTTCATTAAGAATATTCAGGTATAAGATGGTATTCTTGGTTCCGACCAAGTTATTTTTAACCCGCTTAATTTGTCCTTTACGAAGCGCCTCGATACTTGTAAGATACTCTTCAAGCATGGAAAGCAGCTCTTCCTGGCTTGAAAAGTCACGCGACTTAACACTCCTGGCAACAATCTGAATTAACCTCTCCAATTTAGCATAAACATCTTTTAACTCATTAATTTGCTCTTTTTTAAGTGGACGATGGTTGTTATCAACATGGTTTAGGATGGGGATAACAACATACTCGACACTGTGCACCATTTCGCGCAAATAGTCAACCACCTGCACAAAATAGGAGCCTGATCCAATAGAGTCTTCCTGTAGTTTCTCCACAATGACGTTAATGTGGTCTTTCAGATATTTCGTTTTTTCTGTCATTTTTTTGACAGACTTTTTAGCACTCTTAAGTTTCTTGGCATCTTCTTTTTCAAGACCTTCAATAGCCAGCTCACTGGTATTTACCACGTTACCAAGCGTAATCAGTATCGTATCCATCGATTTATCAACAATGGTATCATCCGAAAAGGAGTTTAAATCGTCCGGTTTTTCATCTTCAGTTTTTCTTTTATGATAAACATGCGAGCGATAAACCACCACAGCAGCAACCACCACCATCAACAAAATACCGACGAAAGAGAGATAATTAAGGATATACAAAATGACAAAGGAGACCAAAAAGGCAATTAATGCCGTTAGAAACCACCCGCCAATCACAGCAAACATACCGGTAATACGATACACGGCGCTTTCTCTGTCCCATGCATTGTCTGCCAGCGAAGTACCCATGGCCACCATAAAGGTGACATAAGTTGTTGAAAGAGGCAGTTTAAGGGAGGTTCCAATGGCAATGAGCACACTGGCAACCACCAGGTTTACTGAGGCTCTAACCAGGTCGAAAGCAGCAGCGGTTTCCTGGTCGGGCAGCTCTTCCCGATAGGGAACAAACTGCTTTTCCATTACTACCAAAACCGGCCGTGGAACCATGCGCCTTAGTCTTTCGGAAGCCTTAATACTATAGCGAACCAATACTTTAGCCATCCAGGATGAACCAAAGCGCTCCTCCCCTTCATCCTGACGACTCAAGTCCACCGAAGTTTTAATAACAGACCTGGCTTTTCTTGAAAAGTACAGGGTTAGAATCATGATGATGCCGGCAATGACTAAAAACAGGGTGTTGGTAGGCACTTTACCTGCCAACCCAGTCATTAAGAAACCGTTAGGGTCAGCGCCCTGGGCAGCGTGAAAAAACTGCCAGGAGTTGTATCCTGCGATGGGCACACCGATAAAGTTTACCAGGTCGTTACCTGCAAAAGCCATGGCCAATCCAAAGGTGCCTGCCAGCACGATAAATTTTAAAATATTGAGTTTAAACAAAAAGTTAAACAACTGCAAAAGAATGGTCCATCCCACAAAGCTATACAGCATTACCCGGAAAGTATTTTCCTGCACAAAGGTTTTAAAGTCCTGCGGGATAAACTCCACGTTTTTCATCCCCTTGATTATTAAAAAGTAGGTAATGATAGATAATGAAATACCACCCCAGATAGCGCCAATGTATTTCATTCGTTTACGAAAGTT
>JANTGU010000248.1 GCA_024762735.1 Bacteroidales bacterium
TTGTATCTACCCTTGTTCTTCAGCCATATAAGATTTCCCTGACTGTTAAATGGTATACCTGTTAGCACAATATCATTCAAATTATCGCTATTTAAGTCTCCCAGAGTATATTCAAAACCATAATCTGCAGCAAAAACAATTGATTCTGTAAAGTGGTTGGCACCATCATTTTTCAATATCACCAAGAGGCATCCCTTTTTATCTCTTTGAGCTACAATGTCGTTGTATCCATCATTATTCATGTCAATGATAGAGACGTTGTAATACTTGAATTTTTTACTTATATTAAATACACTACCTAAATGGTTGTTATTTATCTCATACCCATACCAAATATTTCCAGGTGTAGTAAATGATAATACGTCAGCACAATGATTACCATTTAAATCTCCAAATTGGAGTTTGTAGTAAAGAAAGTTGTAGGGAGAATATCTGTTATAGTAATGGGAATTAAACTGTGCGAAAGCAACATGGAGCATCAACAAAGGTGCAACTAACAAGAATAGGCGTTTTTTCATAAGAATAACAACTTACAAATAGTGTGTAATAAAGCAAAGAGAACTATTTCACAAAACTAATAAATATTGTGCTTTTGTCATAGTGTTACACCAAAAAAGGCCGATGAAAATTCACCGGCCTTTTTAATGTATAATTCCGAAATATACTATTCGTTAATTCTCATTTTGTAGAACGAACGGTAAACAAAGTAAAGGGCAACCACGAGAAAGGCACCACCTATCCAGGGTGCAATGGCTCTAAAACTTTGTGAAATGGCAATCTCCATGGCCAGCAAACCAAACAACGTGGTAAACTTAATAACCGGGTTCAGGGCTACCGAAGAAGTATCTTTATAAGGATCACCTACAGTATCACCCACTACTGAAGCAGCGTGAAGGTCAGTACCTTTTTCCTGCATATCCACCTCGATCACTTTTTTGGCGTTATCCCAGGCACCTCCTGCATTGGCCATAAATACTGCCTGATACAATCCAAAGAAAGCAATGGACAACAAGTATCCGATAAAGAGTGAAACAGGCATTGAGTTGGCAATAACATCTGCTTCGCTCATTCCGCCAACCACGTTAACCGGTGCCGACATGAAAGCAAACGCCAAAGCAAATGAAAAGAGTGCAATAAAAATATTCCACATACCTTTTTGTGCATACACTGTACAAATCTGAACCACTTCTTTCGACTTATTAATGTCAGCCTTTTTTTCGGCACCCAGTTCAAGGTTAATATTGTTTTTGATATACTCGGTAGCACGGGCAGCACCGGTAGTAACAGCCTGGATAGAAGCTCCGGTAAACCAGTAAACCACGGCTCCACCCAATAAGAAACCAAGAACAGTATATGGATTCAGTACATTCAGAATGGTTTCAGGAGAAATACCCAGCGTGTGCTCAATCACCAGAATCAACGAAAAGATCATGGTAGTAGCACCCACGACAGCCGTACCGATTAATACCGGTTTGGCAGTAGCTTTAAAAGTATTACCGGCCCCATCGTTGGCTTCGAGGTAATATTTGGCTTTTTCAAAATCAGGTTTAAAACCAAAGTCTCTTTCAATTTCAGGGGTAACCTCTTTTTCATTCTCTTCAATCAACGACAGCTCATAAATCGACTGCGCGTTATCGGTTACGGGGCCATAACTGTCAACCGCAATGGTAACAGGTCCCATGCCAAGAAAACCAAAGGCAACCAACCCGAAAGCAAAAATGGAAGGATAAATCATAAATTCACTGAGCCCGTATGTGCTTGCAAAGTAACCAATAAACATCAGCACGAAGAAAACCATACCTTGCCAGAAACCACTAAAGTTACCGGCCACCAGGCCTGAAAGAATATTGAGCGAAGCACCACCTTTTTTAGAAGCTTCAACCACTTCATTCACATGGGTTGATTTGGGACTTGTAAAGAGTTTGGTAAACTCGGGAATAAGGGCTGCACCCAAGGTACCGGCACTAATAATGATGGAAAGCACCAACCACAAATCGTGAGGCATATCACCAATCATTACATAACTGGCCGCAAAAGTTACAACAATTGAAAGGATAGAAGTAATCCACACCAACGAAGTTAACGGTTTCTCAAAATCGAGGTCGTCAACATTGCTGTATTTAGCTTTGGTAATGGCACCATTAATCCAGTAGGAAATAATGGAGGTAAAGATCATCAAAATACGCATGACAAAAATCCAGGTAAGCAGCTCAACCTGGTCAGAAGCCTTGGTTACGGCCAACACGATAAATGAAATCAAAGCAACGCCGGTTACACCATAAGTTTCAAAACCGTCAGCGGTGGGGCCAACCGAGTCACCGGCATTATCACCTACACAGTCGGCAATGGTTCCCGGGTTACGCGGGTCATCTTCACCAATTTTAAAGATTACCTTCATCAGGTCGGAACCCACATCAGCAATTTTTGTAAAAATACCACCGGCAATTCTAAGCGCCGAAGCTCCCAGCGATTCACCAATGGCAAAGCCGATAAAGCTGGCTCCTGCATAATGTCCGGGAACGAACATTAAAATGATAAGCATCATGGTGAGCTCTAACGAAATCAGCACCACACCAATACTCATCCCGGCTGTTAACGGAATATTCAATAATTTAATGGGTTTTCTTTCCAACGATGCAAACGCCATCCGCGAGTTGGCATAAGTATTCATTCTGATACCAAACCAGGCAACGCTGTACGAACCCAGGATACCTAAAATGGTCCATCCTAAAATCATAAGCACACCGCCAAATCCAAATCCTTCGGTAAGCCAGCCAAAGTAAAAAGCCACGGCAGCACCAATAAACAAAAACAGGATGGCTAAAAATTTACCCTGCTGTATCAGGTATGTTTTACCCGTTTGATAAATCACGTCGGCTACTTCCAACATCGATTTGTGGGCACGAATTTTTTTAACGTGCATAAACTGGTAAAGACCAAACAAAAACCCTAATACTGTAATAAGGAACCCCCAATATAAAAGGGTTTCTGACCTGACACCATCAGGAATCACCAAGTCAGCCTCGCTTGCAGAGGCCATAAACGGTACCGCAAGCACAGACAAAAGCGTAAAAACTTTTTTCTTCATAACATGTAGATTTAATTATACATTATGCAAACGTTTGCAAAGATTGCGCTAAAATAGAAAAAAGATAAAAGGTGGCACGATTTTCTGTCTCTATTCTTTTAAATTTTTTTAACATTCTAAATAATGTAAAATCATTTTCAACGGTTGTTAGTAAATCAACCCCTATACTCATTTAATGTGTTAAATAAATATGTAATTTTATCGCTCTTATAAATTAGCCTATGGAAAAGTACAAGCTCGATATCATCGGGATGTCATACAGTCAATCGCAAAGCGGTGCCTACGCGCTGATTCTGGGAATTAAAGGAGGGAAAAAGCGACTCCCCATTATTATAGGCAGGTTTGAAGCACAGGCTATTGCCATCGAGCTGGAAAACATGAAACCGGCCCGCCCGTTAACGCATGATCTTTTTAAACGATTTGCCGACGAGCTGAATGTCACCCTCTCGGAAGTTATTATCAACAAATTTGAGGACGGTATTTTTTACTCCCTTTTGGTATGCGAACACGAAGGCAACACGCTGTATATTGATAGTCGCACTTCGGATGCGGTAGCACTTTCGCTTCGATTTAATTGTCCGATTTATGCCAGCAAAGAGGTGGTGGACGAAGCCGGCATCGAGATGGACGATGAAGAGATTGAAAATGAAATTGATGATCATTTTGAAGATGACCCCGAACAGGAATCGGAATACAAGCAAATGTCGCTGTCTGATTTGGAAGAGGCATTAAAAAAGGCTATCGAAGAGGAAAACTACGAAGAGGCTTCCAGGATTCGTGATGAGATTAAGCGTATGAAAGAGCAGTAGTCCCGGTTATCCTCATTTTTTTATCCCATCTTTTTATGAATTATAAAGCATGAAGCAATACCTACACCTTTTACAACATGTGCTGGATAACGGCATTGAAAAATCGGATAGAACAGGAACCGGCACCATAAGCGTTTTCGGACATCAAATGCGGTTTAACCTCGAAGAAGGATTTCCGGCGTTAACCACCAAGAAACTTCACCTCCGATCGATTATTTACGAGTTGCTATGGTTTTTGAACGGCGACACCAACATCCAATTTCTAAATGACCATAAGGTTAGGATATGGAATGAGTGGGCTGACGAAAACGGCGATCTGGGACCGGTTTACGGGGCTCAATGGCGCAACTGGAATAACGAAGACATTGATCA
>JANTGU010000249.1 GCA_024762735.1 Bacteroidales bacterium
GATTTGGGAGCTGATGATTACCTGACCAAACCCTTTCAATTGTCGGAACTTAACTCCAGGATAAAAGCGGTTTTGCGTCGAAAAAAATTTGATGGTACCAATTTGATAAGGTTTAACGAAATCACCATTAACACTGATAGCAAGGAAGTTTTGATCAGTGATAAGCCTGTTAAACTGACAAAAAAAGAGTACGATATGCTGCTCTATTTTATCATCAACAAAAACCGGGTGCTTACAAAAGAGGCCATAGCCGAGCATCTTTGGGATGACAACATTGATTTGGCTGACAATTTTGATTTTATTTATACCCACCTTAATAATATTCGCCGCAAAATAAAATCAAAAGGAGGGGCCGATTATATCAATACCATTTATGGAATGGGCTATCGGTTTGGGTAGGAACTGTATGGTAGATGTGCGTGTTCGTGCTCACGTTAAGACGAATGGTCGCAGCACGGTAAAGACGCATGGCCATGCGTCTCAAAGTGGATACGACCTTGCGTCTCTACGGTGCTGCGGTCCTGCCTCCCAACAAGAAATCGCCCCTGTGCCTAAACAAATAAAAATGAATTATTAGCGAAATCAAAAAAAATGAAATTTCTAACTAAAATAAACCTACAATATTTTTGGACCCTCACGATTCTGTTAATCCTGCTGACGGTGGCGGGCTATTTCGTGCTTCAGCGAATCCTTACCAACGAGATGAACGAGGATATCTTTGAAAAAGAGTATGCCATCATCAAAGAGATTAAAACAACAGGAAGACTACCCAATATTTATCCTATCATCGAAACAAAAAAAATATCCTCCTCCGAGGTGCAGCCAAAATCGAAAAAAGAGATGTTTCTAATGGATGAAGCAGAAGATGAAGAGGAGCCATACCTCGAATACACCAATAGTATAGTAATTGATAATCAACATTACCTAATCAAAATTCGCCATTCGTTGCTGGAGTCGAACGACCTCCTCATGGCCATTGCGCTACCCTTGCTTGTGCTGTTGGTGTTGGCCTTTCTTATTTCATTCTTTATCACTAAAAAACTAACTAAAACCGTTTGGAAAGATTTTGAACAAAACCTTAAAGCGATTGAAAGCTTCTCGTTTAGTAATAGCGAACCTTTGTTGTTAAAGCAAACCAATATTGAAGAGTTTGACCGGCTTAATGCCACCATCAAATCACTTACGCTTAAGTTGCAACACGACTACCAAACACTTAAGGAGTTTACCGAAAATGCAGCACATGAAATACAAACGCCACTTTCAATTATTCTGTTAAATCTCGAAGAACTGCTTCAGCAGAACCTGTCGGAAGAGGCTTTTAAAAAGGTGGTAACATCTATTAATAATGTAAAAAGGCTTTCGAACCTTAACCAAAGTTTGCTGTTGCTGACAAAAATTGAGAACAAGCAATTTCAAATGAAAAGAAGTGTAAACATGCTTCAGGTAATTAAAACAAAAATGGAAGATTTTGCTCCTCTTTTTCAAAAAGAAAAACTTGATGTAACGCTAAAACAGTCGGGTATTTTTTTGGTGAAGATGGATGATGTTTTGGCCGGAATCCTGATTAACAACCTACTTTCCAATGCGCTGAAACATAATATTGCCGGCGGAAAGATTGTGATTGATGTGGATGAAAGCAAATTGAAGTTTTGTAACACGGGAGCAGCTTCCTCTTTATCCAACGAAAATATTTTCAACCGGTTTACCAAAGAAAACTCACAATCCTACGGGCTGGGGCTGGCCATTGTAAAACGGATTTGCGAAAGTCACTATTTGAGAATTAAATACACCCAGGAAGTAATGCACTGTTTCGAGATTGTAAAACAATAACTGCATTTAGTAGAGCATTCCAAAATACCAAAGTGGCAGGGTGTTGCCAAAACCATATTCAATATCATCCTTTACAACAAACGCGTTTTTCTTGCCTGCAATTTGTTTTTGGCTCTTGTTTTTTCCTCCTACTTCAAAAAGAAAGTGGTTATCTACTAAAAAGTCACCGGATTCAGGTATCGAATAGTCATGGTTAATACGAATCTGATTGGCGAAAAATGTTTCTCGAACATTTCCAATATTTTTGTTTGAAGGAGAAAGTGCGTGCATAAGGTTAGTATTGTTTAAATATACTTTGTTGAGTTTTCCCAATCCGCGAATTCCTTTGGTGCTGCTACGTGCCTGAATAATCAGCTCAGCCCGTTCAAGAAATGAAAAATAGTCGGGTAAGACATTGCGTGAAACACCTGTCATTTCAGCAATTTTACTCATGTTTGGTTTAAACGGGGCACTTTCCGAAACAATTTGAAGTAGCAATTTTAACCTGTCAATACTTGCTGCTTTTAAACCCAAATACTTAGGTATATCTACCTCCATAACAGCGTTTATCAGATGATGCAAGCGTATGATAAATTGCCCTTCTTTATAAAATGGATAATAACCATATTGCAGATATTCTTTAAATAATGGGAGTGGCTTTTCAATGGCAAAATCATGATGGGCGTTTACTACTTCCTCCAGGCTGACAGGTTTAATATTCATGCTCTTTTCAAACAAAAGGAATTCCCGAAACGATAAACCGGGTAAATAATACGACAGACTACGCCTGCTTAAATCGCCAAAACCTTTATAAATATCTAAAATAGAACTTCCTGTAAATGTGATGTTCAGTCCCGGGTAACTGTCGTAAATATTTTTGATCTCCTGCGACCAGTTTTGGTATTTATGTATCTCATCAATAAATAAATATTTGCCACCATATTTATAAAATGATCCCGCAAGGTCAAACAGTGTGTTTCCGGCGAAATAAATATTGTCGGCAGATACATATAAACTCTCATCTTTTATTCCTTTAAGTTTAATATGTTGTAACACGAGTGTTGTTTTACCTACACCCCGCGAACCAACGATGGCAATTAGTCGCGCATCCCAGTCAATGACGTCATATAAATACCTGACAAACTGCGTGTTTATGCTTTTTAGCAAATCTTTATAAATAGCAATTAACTCATCCATACCTTAAATAATTTTAATAGATGCACTTTCTATTGTGCAAATATATAAATAAATGCACAAAAAATAGTGCAAAAAAGTAAAATAATGCACAATAGAACATGCAGCCTTTGATTATTCCTTTAGATTTCCTTTAGAATCACCCGCTACTTTTGCCTGATTAATGTTAGACAAGCAATCAAGTGAAGAAAATTATTATATTGATGGCGGCTATTGCTTATGCCGGGCTGGGCTTTAGCCAAAATACCTTCAAGGCTTTTTTAAAGGATGAAGATACCAAAGAACCCCTCATGTACGCCAACGTAGTGTTGGAAGATTCTGATATTGGCGGCGCTGCCGATACAACCGGATTGGTGGTGGTAAAAAATATTCCTGATGGAAAACAGACTTTGGTGTTTTCGTATGTGGGCTATCGTACCAAAGAGAAAAGCTTTGTCTTCCCGCTACAACAAAAAGCTCCGGTTACCATCTATCTTGAAAAGTCGGAAGACTTGGGTGAGGTGGTTGTTTATTCCACCCGTACCGGTAACCATATTAAAGAAATTCCTACACGGATAGAGGTATTAGGCCATGAAGAGGTAGTGGAAGAATCAGGTATTAGCCCCGGTAACATTTCTAAACTGTTGGGTGAAACTTCCGGCATTTTTGTGCAGCAAACTTCGGCTGTTTCAGGAAATGTGAGCTTTCGGATTCAGGGATTGCCCGGAAAATACACCCAACTCATTCAGGATGGCTTTCCCATGTACAGCGGTTTCTCATCGGGTTTGAGCCTGCTGCAAATTCCTCCTTTGAACCTGCAACAGGTCGAAATCATCAAAGGTTCTGCTTCTACCCTTTACGGGGGTGATGCCATCGCGGGTATCGTGAACCTGATTAGCAAAAAACCTGGGATGAAACCTGAATTCTCGGTTTTATTTAACCAAACTACCCTGCTTGGAAATGACTTAAGCACTTACTATTCCGCCAAAAATAAAAAGCTCGGGGTAACCATGTTGGCAAGCATCAACACGCAACAGGCAAGGGATGTGAGCAAGAATGGTTTTAGCGATCTTCCCGAGTATCATCGGGCAGTCATTAATCCAACCATATTTTACGATATCGACAAAAACAACCATCTGGAAATCGGGCTGTTTTCAGCTTTTGAAGACCGGCTGGGTGGCGATATGCTCGTGCTGGATGACAAATCAGACAGTACTCACTCCTTTTACGAGCAAAACAAAACCCGCCGAATTAACGGGAGAATCAGGTATAACCACACCTTTTTA
>JANTGU010000250.1 GCA_024762735.1 Bacteroidales bacterium
AGTTGGATGTTACTATTGATGATTGTACTGGTTTGGATGAAGCTTTAGCGTCAAAAATAATGATATACCCTAATCCTGCTGATGAGATTTTGAATATTAATTTGACGGCAGAGCCTGGCGACAAAGCGTCCATTATCATTCAAAACTTACAGGGCCAAACGATAATCGTCAAAAATATTACCTGTTTACATCAAATTAACCAAGTGGGTGTTGATGTGAGTGCGCTTCCCGAAGGAAATTATTTTGTTACTATGATGGTACCACAATCCAGGTCGTTTAGTAAACAGTTTACCATAAAAAGATAACCTGTTCCTTTTTTGTGCTAAATAATGTACTTTTGCTACTATTCAGAAAAAGTAGTTTTTTGGCAGAAAAAGAACATATTAGTGATTTCCGCTTGATGGTACAAATTCAAAAAGGGAATGTTCATGCACTGGAACTGATTTTTGAACGCTATTACGAGCCCCTGTGCAACTTTGCTTTTATGTTTCTTAAAACCTCCAATCAATCGGAAGAGTTGGTTTCTGATGTTTTTATCAGGGTGTGGCAAAACCGCCATCAACAGGGTAAAATTACCCATGTAAAAGCTTACCTCTACCGAAGTGTTAAGAATGCCGTGATCTCACACCTTCGTAAAAACAGGCCGGATATGGATGAAATTTCCAGTCTTGAAAACATATCAAAACACGAAATCACCCCTGAATCACTGTTAATAAGGGAAGATTTGTACAAGGCGGTGGGCAGTATGATTAAATCGATGCCTCACCAGGCAGGATTGGTTTTCAGGATGCATAAAATGGATGGTTTGAGCTACAAAGAAATTGCGGCCACTCTAGGCCTTTCGATTAAAACCATCGAAAATCACATGGGGAAAGCCCTTCGGTTTGTCAGGGAGCTGCATGCCAGCAATCCCGACTATTTTTAACTACTGCGTAAGCGCATTTAATCCGTCGATTACCTTTTTCAGAACAGCTTTAACCGCTTCATCTTTTTCAATCATATAGGCGGCTTTAATGTCAGGAAGGGCTGCGGTGTATTCGGTTTCACCAAGATACTCGGCAGCTTTTTGACGCACTGCCGGGGAGGTGTGACGCAGCAACCCGATGGACCAACGAATGGATGGCCTGGAATAAATAGCGTGTAAATTATCGATGGCTTGAATAATTTCATCATCATTTTGCGAAAACAGTTTCCAAAAGTTTTCTTTTTCAAAAGCTATTACGTCGGGGGTATAAAACTTTTCTTGGGTATATATCTGAGGCCTTATCACATTTTTTTTGTAGCTAACCAATCTTTTATCTGAAACATAACGAGCCATGCGGGGTACAATCCACCGCATGCCGGGGGTAGCTTCGGGGTGTCCTACCGAGGCAATAATTTTACCGTTGCCGTAATCGGCAGTAAAAAAGGCAGGCTTTCCGGGGGTTACATCTTTCGGGTATCCTTTTTTATGGGAGATATCGCTGGTTAAGGTAGCAAGCACAGTTATAGGAGCTCCTTCGGGAATATCATACATGGGGCCATCGTAGTATTGGTAATAAGCAGTATCAACATTTTTAAGTTCGGGAAAAATCTTTTTCCCTGCCTTGTTAATGGAAAAGCCTATGAGGGCTCGGCCCCTGTCGTAATGGTCGCGGATGTCGGGCGCGGGAAACAGTTCCAGGCTGGGGTAGCCGGGTGTGGTCGAAAACAGGTAGCCGCCGGCACATATTCCTACCAAACCCTTGTGTTTTTTCGAAGCAAAAGCCTTTACCTTTTCAGCGCCTTCCAATCCCAGGTTATTATATTCTTTACTGGCGCTACCTCCCGGGAAAACCAGGACATCCAACTTGTCAAGGGCACCGTTCATAATATCCACCGCTGAAATTTTATGGGGGTAAATTCCCTTGTCAATTTTTAAGGCTTCTATGGTTTCAATAACGCAAACCGGACTTGCTCCGTTGCCGTCAAAAACGCCCACCTGGATTTTTGTGCCTGATCGCCTTTGCCCAAAAGCGGTGGTGGTCATAAAAACGATTAAAAGGGCAGAAATAAAATATTTTGCTTTCATATGATTATCATTTTGCACAATGCTGTGATTGGCAAAGATACTGAATGGTGTAGTTTGACAGTGTTGAAAATCGTTAAAAAAATTTGTTTACAATCCAAACAGCTCCTTGTAGCTGGTAACAACCGTATTGTCAACACTTTTGTAAAATGCTTTTATTTTTTTGGCATCGTACCCGTCGCGGCGCATGGCATCAAGCAGCGCGTGGCCTTGTTGTATTAGCTGGTCGTCAACCGGTTTTAACTTTTGCATGATGCCCGTACCTTCGGCGTTAAGCAAGGCATTTACATTCAGATAATGTTTGGCGCTTTTGCCCCAGTTGTAGCAATAGGCTTTTTTCTTTAGCTCCAAAGCATTATGGCACAAGGGAGAGTCCTTCACCGAATCGTTGTACGATACTACGACGGGCAGGTCATCGTGTTTTGTTATCCATACAGGGATGGAAACCGATGCCAAAGGCCAGCCGACTATCGACCACATGGTGGTCAGACGGGCATCTTCGCCGGACTTAACGCCTTCCACTACACAGGAAGAAGAGCTTCCGCTGCGTGGGATAAAATCCTCGAACCAGACAAACTTTTTAGATCCTGCAGGAAGGTTGTCATATTGCCAAAGATTTTCACCGGTGAGCGAATGGGTAAGGTTTCTTGACAAACCCTGAAGAATATCCTCGGCTACAATGCCGCCACTTTTTACTGCTTCATCCAACACCTTGTTGGCGGTAACATAGCGGATGTACCCGGCTCCGTTTTTTGGAGTGCCGCTAAAGGAGTAGTTTGAACGGACGATGTATCCCATGGGTGCTGTTGAGGCATCGTTGGCATCAAATTTTACCACCTTAAAGTTACTTAACTCAAAGTAGGCAGCTCCTCCATGGCCATCGATAACACCAAAATTGGCTTCCAAACGGGTAGGCTTGGGCATGTTGTTGAGTAATTTTTCAAAATCATCCACCGTGGCGCAGGTTTGAAGAGCTTGTTTCATTACCCGGCCTTCGAGGCCTGATTGCTTGATGGTGTCGTTGTTTAAATTGTAGCTGGCGGAGTTCATGATGGCAAAGCCGGTGCTGTTGTATCCAATCCACACGCTTTTGCCGGTCTTATCTTTCGAGTTTACCAAGCCCGTGTAAACGTATTTACCATCGCGAAAAACCATCAGCTTGTTATTTACCGCCCAGGTGTCGCGGTGTTTCCACAACATGGGGCGGCCGTCTTTGGTGTATTTTCCCGAAATAACGGCGGTGGTGCAGGCAAAAGAGGCTGTGTATAACGTGAGTGCCATCAAGGCAAGCGATACTATTTTTTTCATGAGGTTGGAATTTTGTCAATGATTGTTTTTAATAATTTTTTGAAGGAAACCATCCTCCATTGGAGGTGTTAATCCCATCGGCATTTTCTACGCCACCATAAGTGTAAAGCGGCATATTCATAACCATTAGCTCTTTGGCAGGAATTGGGAAATGCAACAACGTGCCGGGTTGCAACATGTCGCGGCGGCGCATATCGAAAAAGGCAATACCAAATCCGGTTTGGATAAGTTCAATATCGCGCTCGTAAAAAATTGCTTTTAACAAATTGTTGATGTTGGTGTTTGAGCTTAACGGGGATAACTGTCCGCGTTGTGTCCGGCTTCCTGCGTTTACAATGTTGATGGCTTCGGAAAGGTTTCCCAAACGCGCGTTGGCTTCGGCTTTGATGAGTTCTATTTCAGCCACGGAAAAGTCGGTAACCTCTCCAATACGTGTTGATATAGCGTAGGGATACCTTGTGTATTCGTAATTTGAAAAATGATAATATCCACGCTCGGGTTTCATGTTGTTTACCGAATTGTATTTGAAATCGGTTTTTAACCGGTTGTCATCCGATTGTGGTTTGGGCGGGTTATGACCATCATCAGGAAAACGCCATGGGTAACGTGAATCCATTAAATTAATAATCCGGCAATCGATGCGCGCCCATCCGGGGCGAACGGTATAAATTCTAAACCAGCTAATCCAGGTGCTGTTATCCATGTAAGGTGACAAGGGACGTTGAATGCCATTGTTGGCATATTCAAGTACCCTGTTCCAGTCGGTTTGATCGTTTTCGGCTTTGGTGCGTGGCATGTACACCAAAAAACGGGCAGCAAATGAGCTTGCGAGCTGAGCGAGTTCGGAAGAAGAGTAACTCGAGCCATTAATCCAGTCGTCTGGAATGGTAAAGTTGTTGGC
>JANTGU010000251.1 GCA_024762735.1 Bacteroidales bacterium
TTATTAATTTTGTTAGCACCAGTAATGCAAACAGGCTTGAAGAATTTTCGGAACACCCAGAAATCAAGAAGTCAGAATCCTAAAAGGATTCAGCATAAAAACCCGGGGTGAAGCTTTGCGAAACCCCGGGGTCAACCATAAAGATAACCAAGGGCTGAAAGCCCGACACATTAAATGCTACTATAATGTCACAAAGTCTATCACAAGTTTATGTTCACATCATCTATTCAACAAAGAACAGAATACCCATCATCACCAACGAATTAAGGCCCAAACTACACGCCTACATTGTCGGAACCATGTCAAAACTTGGCTCCTATGTACTTGAAATCTACGCAAACCCAGATCACATACATATTTTATCCACCTTACCAAAGACCCGCTCATTGGCTGATTTAATACAAAAGTCAAAAACCCCTTCCTCAAAATGGGTTAAAAACACCTACCCCGCACTCCCCAACTTTTCCTGGCAGCTTGGATATGCCGGATTTTCTGTTGGTGCTTCCTCGTTGGAAGCCGTTAAAAGATACATCAGAAACCAGCCCGTCCACCACAAAAAAGAAAGTTTCCAGGATGAACTTCGCAGATTCCTTAATGCATACCACGTTGATTATGACGAAAGGTATGTTTGGGATTAACCCGTAATAATCACCCCATTTTGTTTTTCCACCCGACCTATTTTATACATTTGCCAACAATATTTACGGTGAAGCAACATGAGAAAAATCAGAGTGGCCATCAATGGCTTTGGCAGAATAGGCAGGGTTACCTTTCGGAACATCTGCAAAAAAAACAACATGGAAGTAGTGGCCATCAACGACCTTACCGACCCCGCAAACCTGGCACACCTTTTAAAATACGACTCGGTACAGCGTCAATTTGAGGGAGATGTCTCTTCCGATAAAAACCACATTATTGTCAACAACAGACCCATTGAAGTATTTAACGAACCTGACCCGGGCAAACTTCCCTGGAAAGCCTTGAATATTGATGTGGTCATCGAATCAACCGGCCAGTTTGTCGATCGTGATGATGCCATCAAGCATGTCGAGCAATCGGGTGCTAAGAAAGTAATTATCTCCGCCCCGGCCAAAGGCGAACGTGATGATGTGAAATACGTGGTGCTGGGTGTAAACGACTCTATCATTGACAAGAGCGATGTCATCATCTCCAACGCTTCGTGTACTACCAACAATGTGGCGCCTCTCATCCTGATTTTAGATGAGCTTTGGGGCATAGAAAAAGGTTTTATGACCACCGTGCACAGCTACACCAAAGACCAAAACCTGGTGGATGGCCCTCACAAAGACTGGCGTCGCGGAAGGGCGGCAGCCTACTCTATTGTGCCCACCACCACGGGAGCAGCCAAAGCTTCCACCAAAATATTTCCCCATTTGGAGAACAACCTGGGAGGAGCCGGCATACGTGTCCCGGTGCCCGATGGCTCACTTACCGACCTTACCTGCACCCTGCGCAAATCCACCAGCGTGGAAGAAATCAACCACGCTTTTAAAAAAGCTGCCAACGGAAAATTAAAGGGTATCCTGCAATATACCGAAGACCCCATCGTATCGAATGATGTAATTGGCAACACCCACTCAGCCGTTTTCGATGCCAACCTCACCGCCGTGCTTGGCGATAAAAACAAGCTGGTAAAAGTGGTGGCCTGGTACGACAACGAAATGGGCTACTCTAGCAGACTGGTGGAACTGATTGAAAAGTTTGTTTAAAGCTCAAACGGCATCACAATACTTTTTACCCAACGTGTTGGTACTTCATTTTTAGGAGGCTTTGGCTTTTTGATATTTCCTTTTTTCGACATGGTAGTAGCAAAACCCGCCGGCACAACCACCTCCTCTTTTTCAGAAGTAACGGTAAGCGTCCCCTTATTATTAAATATGGAAGTCTGCTTGGGCATTACCGTCACCTGGTAATCGTTGCCGGTTGATCTGAATGATGCCAAATCGGTGTTAAGAGGCATGGCAGCGTCCACAAACAAACTGCCCGAAATTAATGTAACTTCTTTATTATTTACCAGCACCCGGGTTAAGCTATCGGCCTCAACCATCAAAATCGTATCTGCTGATGGTAACAATAGTACAAAATGACCTTTTCCAAAAGTAATCTGTGCTCCTGCTTTTATCTCTGCGGCAGGAATTTGGCGAAAATCGGTGGTCGTGTTCCCGTTCAAGGTTACAAGCGCATGGCTGTAATCGGATCTGGGAAGTATCATCGCAGGGTTGGTTTTATTCAACAGCCCGTATTTTTCTGCTAACAGATTGGGATCGGCAGTGCCGGCATAACTTGTGGACTTGTACATCAAATGTTTGGCTAATATCCATTGATTGATGGTGACAGCAGGATCACCACCTCGGGTTAACCCGGCAAACTGTAATTGATTCATCAAAAAATCGCTAAACACAAGCGCAGGTTTTTCAGCACCCTCATTTCCATAATATTGCATTAAAAAGGCTGTTTGCGGACCCGACACCAACCGGGGCGGATATTTGCTTTTTACCTCGCTAACTTTAACGGAGTCCTGCAATTGAGACAGATATCCTTTGTTAAAATAGATTGAGTTTTTTACAAATTCCGGATGATTGGTTTGCAAAAAGTTAAACATCAACTCGGCAAAAAAATCTGCACCGGCTTCGTTAAACGAAACATATTCCGCCTTGTCGAACAGGTACTTTAACTTATCCACTTCGCGGGTAAACAAATTTTTGCTTCCCGCGCAATTATCAGCTAAAAAGTTAAAATAGCGATGGTTGTTCAAAACAACAGCCTGTTGTAAAAAATGGCCCATCACGTGAAAAACGAGGGCGTAAGCAGAATTATCAGTCTCTTCCAGCCCGTTTCCCCAAAACTGCTTTGCCTCTTCAGGTATCTCGACAAAACCACTATAAGTGAGATTGTCGGAAAAGGTTGGTGCGACAACAGAGTGCACGTTGTACTTAAACTTTAGCTTTTCCAGCTTTGAAAACAGAAATGTTTTAGCCTCATCATTCAAAGGAAAACGGGTGGCAAACTCCTCCACAAACTTTTTGATGCGGGCCTCGTGCTCTTCCGGCGACAGTAAATCAAAGTTTCCATGTTGACCGATTGTCAATCGCTTGCCGGGTTTAAGACGGGTGGTGATGGAATCGGGAAGCGGATAAACCAACGGGATGGAACTTTGTGGCGACCATTTTACCTGTAAACTCAGTTTGCTTAAGTCTAAAGGAGTACCGGTTCTTTTGGCATACTTTTTTAGTTTGTCCACCTCTTTATTATACAGGGTGGTGTTGAACAGCAGGTAAAAGTTGCCTTGCTCATCCGCCTGATTGGCCATTTCAAAACTAATGGGATAAAGCTCCGGGGGTGCAGACTGTGGGTTCGGTTTAAAATCAGCATCCACTGTTTTTCCTGTGAGCAAGGTCATCCCAACCGGTAAAGCCATCTCTTTTTCCGCCATGATCTGTCCCGTGGAAGCCAGCATAACCGTTGCCTTAAAACGAACTTCCAGAGGGATATCAGCCAGAGAAGCATAATCAGCCTGACCGGGCAGCCCGACAGTCACATTAAACACAGCTTTACCCAGCGAATCCAGCGGTTGAGATGGATTGGTAACCGTGACAAATCGAGCCTTGCTGTTGCCCACCATCGAAAGATTAGCCATTAACAAGGTGTCGGGCATCCGGGCTATGGATAATTCCAGATTAGAAAACCCTTCCACGGGCAGATAGCTGTCGGATGTTGAAAGGGAAAGATCGCCCACATCAAAAACAAACAGGTTGGAATCAGACAAAACAGCAGTAGTATCGTCAGGCAAAAAGGTAGTGTCGATGGCCGACCACCAGCCTTCATCGGGCACCTCATATTTGGCCATGGCGCCCTCGCCGCTAATCTCGAGTCCCTGTTCTTTTCCCAGCGAACCGGAGTACAACGATTTACTTCCCGGTTGCTCAGTTTTAACGGTTACCACGCCATCCAAAGACTGTACTTTGGCCACGTCAGCCTCTTCCACCGTGAAATCGGTGTTTAAATCGGTTACTTTCGCGTGGGGATTAAAATTGTACCATTGCTCTCCTTGATCACCCAGCACAATATCGAAACCACCACCATTTTGTTTTTTCGATTTAAAACGCGCTTTCCCCTGCTGCAAATAAACATTCACAAATTCGGGGGAAGCATATTCGTAATAGGCAATGGTGTTGGGCAGTACATGCAACATACCCCATTGATGTCCGTTAA
>JANTGU010000252.1 GCA_024762735.1 Bacteroidales bacterium
CCCGACGCCCCGAGGCCATTAAACGAGCCATGAATAAAATGATGAACAGCCATGAGTGAACCGAAAAAGAAAAAAGCTTTCGTCCTGAGAGTAAACCCCGAAATGATGGCTGCCATCGAGCAATGGGCACAGGATGAGTTTCGCAGCGTGAACGGGCAAATAGAATGGATACTCAACGATGCACTCCGTAAAAGTGGCAGAAAGAAAAAATAGTTGCCGGTTCCACTGGAAAATTTACTTTTGTTAGCCAATAAATCATCCTTTTATCATTTTAATAAGATGTGTAATGAAAAAATCAATTGTTGTTTTACTTAGTTTCGTTTTTCTTTTAACAGCCTGTAATGAGGTTCATTTATCTATGAAAGATTCAGGAAAAACCATCAAGGCTTCAGTAGGAACAGTGCTTGCCATCACACTGGTTTCAAACCGAAGTACAGGTAATAGCTGGCATAATATGACTTATGATCATGCCGTTATTGAGCCTGTCGGCAAGCCCGAATACAAAAAAAATCAAAAAGGGTTGGCAGGAGCTCCTGGAGAAGTCATCTATACCTTTAAAACAATTGGCAAGGGAAAGACAGGATTAACCATGGAATATGGCTCACCAAACCAAAAGGATAAAAAGGCACTTAAAAAGTTTAACGTCAACATTGTTGTTGAATAAAACTTTCAAGATGAAATATCTTTACCAAATAATATTGTCAACAGCCTTACTATTGTCTTTCTCAACAGTTGGTTTGACCCAATCGCTGGAAAAACAGCTTGGCGGCCTGGCTAGCCGGTATCATTTCACTTATGAAAAGATGAAGGCAGACACTTTTTTTACTGAAAAGTATATGCTGTATGTGGAACAGCCCCTCAACCACTATTTTCCTGAAGGGAAGAAATTTACTCAACGAGTAATTTTGTGCCATAAAGATTTTACTGCCCCAATGGTTTTTGTTACCGAAGGGTATAGTGCTGCTTATGCTGAAAACCCAAAATACATCAACGAGCTGTCAGCATACCTGGATGCTAATCAGGTGGTTGTCGAGCATCGTTATTTTAACAAGTCGGTACCCGATACGCTCGAATGGAATGAACTTACGGTTTTTAACGCGGCCTCCGATCATCATCGAATTGTGGAGATATTGAAACATATCTATACGGGTAAATGGGTGAACACCGGCATAAGCAAGGGTGGGCAAACTGCTGTTTATCATCGGTTTTTCTATCCTGAAGATGTGGATGCCACCGTGGGTTACGTCTGCCCCATCAATTTTTCGATTGAGGATCGACGTGCCTATTATTTTCTTGACACGGTGGGTAGTCAGCAGTGTCGTGATAAAATATTTACATTTCAGCAAGAGCTGTTAAAACACAAATCGAAATACCTTCCCGTGTTCAAAAAGTTAGCCAAGGATAAAAAATTTACTTATCGAATGGGGATTGAAAAGGGCTTTGAGCTAACAGTATTTGAGTTTTCTTTTGCCTTCCGACAATGGGGAATGTTCTCTTGTAACGATATACCCGAGGCCAAAAACAATTCGCCCAAGGAGATGATTTCGTTTTTAGACAAGGTATCTACCCTGGAATGGATTTCGGATCAGGGCATTGAAAAGATGCAGCCTTTTTTTTATCAGGCCATGCGCGAGTTGGGGATGTATGGATACAACATCGAACCCTTTAAAGCATGGACTACCTACAAGCACAACCCCAATTTTGAGTTTACCCTTCCCAGGGGCGTAACCGCTCATTACAATCCTGAAACCATGCGACGGGTTGATTACTTCATCCGGCATCAGGCAACCAACATGATTTTAATTTACGGTGGGGGTGACCCCTGGTCGATGGCAGCCGGCGAGCCTACCGGCCATACCAATTCGTTCAGAGTGATAAAACCCGGTGGCAGTCATCGTACACGAATAGTCAACCTACCCGATTATCAGCGCAAGCAAGTGTTGGACAGCCTTGAAACGTGGTTGAATTTAAAAACTCAATTAAAATTAGAAAAGTCATTGAACCGGTAGTGTCAACCGAGCATCAACCACATCATGCTGTTTTCGATAATTAAAAACCAGGGTTATTTCCCCCCGAGTTTCACTAATTTATATTGTCTGATATTTGCTTCCTGACGAAGGGTCAGGTAGTAGATGCCGGCGCTCCACGAGGAAGCATCAATCATCAGGTTTTGACGGGTGGGGGTAGGAATATCATGTTGCGGAATGATGACCTTTCCATAGCTGTCGGTTACCATCCAGGAGGTTTTTTTGTTGCACTCCACGGCAATACTCAGTGTGGTTTGTTTTTGGAACGGGTTTGGGTAGATGGTAGCTGCAAGGCAACCCTCGTTGATGTTCTCATTGATGCCATAGGCGGTGCTATCCAGGTCAAACCTTACTTCACTAAGTCCATAACATGCACCTCCGTAGTTGCTCAACCCCGTTAATAACAGGTAGCGCGTTTTAAAACTCGCGAAGCTTTCTAGGTCAAATCCCTGGTAAATGTTTTTTCCACTGGCCTGGTCAAACTGATAGGTACCCAATTCATGCCACGCTTCTCCGTCATCGGAATAGTCGATAGCCACCGATTTCATGCCGTAGTCAAGATAACCGGGTATGTTGGAGTTCCACACATGCATGGCTTTCATTTCAATTTTTTTACCAAAATCGTACATGATCCAGTGCGACAATCCCCTTTCGGCGTTGGGACTCAGCGATGCCTCGCAGGATATCCATTGGTCGTACCAGGTAGTGTTGTGACGGTCGGGATAACATTGCCCGTGAACCACGATGGAACTACCCAAAAGCAGCAAGAGCAGGTATATTGTTTGTTTCATAATACAACTATTAATTTCATTCGTTCAAAACTATTTAAGCATTTTCGCATTTTTTCATTTAAGCATTAACGCATTTAAGCATTCAACCATTTAACCATTCAAAAATCCCAACGGCATCACGCCCGAGTTAACATCGTAAAAGTTGCCAATATTGGGGAATATGGTTGGCAGCTCGGAAGGAGTAATGCCAAACCAGAGTGCCAACTCGGCAAAGTAGAGGTCGTTGGCGGTGGTAGGCAACATAACGCCATCCCCAAGCTCTACCGCGTTACCCAATTCCAACGAAGGATACTCACCGTAAAACATCTGACCGTTAACAGCCCCGCCCATCACCATGGCATTTTCGCCCCAGGCGTGATCCGTTCCATTCCCATTAGAGGTCAGCGTGCGTGAAAAATCAGACATGCTAAAGGTGGTAACCTGGTCGAACACGCCCAGTTCGTTGAGCACCTCAGCAAACGATTTTAGCCCGTTGTTGACGTTAGCAAGCATCTCCTGTTGGTTATTCAAAAGCTCATCATGGTGATCCCATCCACCATAGTCGATAAAAAAGATTTGACGTTCAGCTCCCAACGATTCTCGCGCAGCAATTACTTTGGCAATCATGTTAAAGCTTTGCGACACGTCATCGGTTTCGAACACAGTATTAAAATCGGGGACATTGGCAATGGCCTCGCTAAACTGTTGGCTACCCTGATGCGCCCCTTTTAAAACATCCATGTAGCTTTTTTCGTAAATATCACTGTACTGACGGTTCATCATCTGGTCGAGTGCCTGCGTGCGACCCACGTTCACGCCCCAATCGAATCCGTAGCCATAAATGTTGTCTGCCCCACCGAAGGGATCGATGGAGAATTCCACGCTGCTGTTACCGTATTGAAAAACATTGGTTCCCGACAACGAAATGTTCATGCTGATGTTCGGGTTCCCGTTCGTGTCGTTCAGCAAATCGGCTATTTTACCGGCCCAGCCAATGGGGGTTCGCTCACCCGGATTGGCTGTTTGCCACTGCTGTGTTTGGTCAGCATGCGAAAAGAGCCCCAAAGGTAACGGTACCGAGTTATTGTAAAACTGCTGTTTGGTGGTCGGTTGAATAAGCGTGCCTATGTTGTTGATAAAAGCCAGATGGTTGGCATTAAAAACATTGGCCACGTCGGGCATGGAGGGGTGCAGCCCAAAACTTTTGCCATTTCCATTCAGCACGTTGATGGGGAGTATTTCATTTTGAGGGATAGCGAGGTTGGATCGGGTGACAGCATACTCGCTGTACTCGGCATCCCCACGGGGGATAAGCATGTTAAAAGAATCGTTTCCGCCGCCAAGATAGAGGCATACCAATGCTTTGTAAGTGCCGTCTCTTCCTGAATTATCCAGCGAGGCAGCTTTTAGGGCGTTTAGTTTGAA
>JANTGU010000253.1 GCA_024762735.1 Bacteroidales bacterium
CCAAAACTTTTGAACCGATTTAATTTCCAACCGTTCGTCGGGTGAATGGGCACCTTTGATGGTGGGACCGTACGAAATCATGTCCATACCGGGATACTTGTCGCCAATAAGGCCGCACTCAAGGCCGGCGTGAATGGCCAGCACTTCCGGTTGCTGGTCAAACAGTTTTTGGTAGAGGTTGGCGGTGAGGTCAACAATTTCCGAATTAGGATTTGGCGTCCAGCCCGGGTATCCTTCGCTGGTTTCGGTACGTCCCCCGGCTAAGTTGAACACGCTGGTAACCATGTTGGTCACCGACTGTTTTCTGGATTCTACCGAGCTACGCTGACTGGTAGTAATCAAGACCTCGTCTTCCTGAAATTTTACGGAAGCCAGATTCGTGGAGGTTTCAACAAAATCTTTGATGTCGGCTGACATGGCAATCACCCCATGGGGACAGGCATAAAGGGCGTTGTACAAAATATCGGCTGACTCATCGTCCACCACAAACTCTGGTGTTTCGCAACTTTCGGCTGTGATGTTTAGGTCGGGCTCGGTTACATGAAACTCGAATTTCATCGTGTCGCGATAGGCATCAATGGCCTTTTTAAGATCATCTGCTTTGTTGCCTGGCACCATGATGGTGGCAAAAGCTTCGCGAGCAATGGCGTTGCGCAGGTTACCGCCGTCAAAGTTGTTTAACTTGATGGAGAGCTTGTTGTTGTTTTCCCAAAGGAATCGGTTGAGAATTTTATTGGCATTGCCGCGGTTTTTATTGATGTCGTCGCCGGAATGGCCGCCTTTTAGCCCAAAGACTTTGATGGTAAAGGCATCGTAGTCATCGGGTGCTTCTACTTTGTCGTAAGGAAGCCATGCTTGCGTGTCTTGTCCGCCGGCACATCCAATAAAGAGCTGACCTTCATCTTCCGAATCGAGGTTCAGTAAGATTTTACTCTGTAAAAAACCGGGTTTAAGGCCGAAAGCACCGGTCAGCCCCGTCTCCTCATCCACGGTGAATAACGCTTCCACCGGGCCATGGGCAATATCGTCAGCGGCCAGGATGGCGAGGGCTGCGGCCACACCAATGCCGTCGTCGCCCCCCAGCGTGGTGCCTTTGGCCGTTACCCAGCCATCTTCGATATAAACTTCGATGGGGTCGTTGTCGAAATCGTGCTGGGTATCGCTGTTCTTTTCGCAAACCATGTCCATGTGGCTTTGCAATACCACCGATTTTCGGTTTTCCATTCCTGCCGTGGCAGGCTTCCTGATCAACACGTTACCTACTTCATCCGTCAGGGTTTCCAGGTGGTGTTTTTTACCAAAGTCAATCAGGTAGGCTTTGATTTTGTCTTCTTTTTTTGATGGTCTGGGGATTTCAAGGATTTCCTTAAAATAGTACCAAACAGATTTTGGCTCCAGATCTAAAATTACTTCATTCATAATAACAATTTTTTCCTAAATGGTATTTATTTTTCTTATGCCGTCAATTCTTTCCAAATAATATCTTTTAATGATTGCAACCCTTTCCCCGTGACAGAAGAAATGAAAACAACCGGCAGGTCATCCGGTAGCTGTTGTTTTACCTCCTCAATCAGCTCATCATCCAGCATGTCGGATTTGGTGATGGCTAAAATACGGTTTTTGTCCAGCAGCTCGGGATTGTATTTTTGCAGCTCCCTGAGTAAAATTTTATATTCAGCGGTGATGTCATCGCTGTCGATGGGAACCATGAAAAGGAGGATGGAGTTCCGTTCTATGTGGCGTAAAAACCGCAATCCGAGCCCTTTGCCTTCGGCGGCACCTTCAATAATACCCGGAATATCAGCCATGACAAACGACTGGTTGTCGCGGTAAGAAACAATGCCCAGGTTGGGACGAAGGGTGGTAAACGGGTAGTTGGCAATTTCGGGCTTGGCCGCGGATACCACCGATAAAAGGGTTGACTTTCCGGCATTAGGAAATCCTACCAATCCCACATCAGCCAATATTTTAAGTTCGAAAATAATTTGTGCTTCCAACCCTTCTTCGCCCGTTTGAGCGTACTTGGGGGTTTGGTTGGTGGCGGTTTTAAAATGATCGTTGCCCATCCCGCCGCGGCCTCCCTTCAGCAACACAACCTCCTGACCATGCTCGGTAATCTCGTTAATAAACGCTCCGGTTTCAAAATCTTTGGCGATGGTTCCCAGCGGGACTTCAATAATAATATTTTTTCCATCGGATCCGGTGCTGCGCATGCCGCCTCCCGAACCGCCGTTTTCAGCGCGTAAATGTCGTGTGTATCGAAGGTGCAAGAGTGTCCACAGGTTCGAGTTGCCTTTCATGATGATGTCGCCTCCTTTACCGCCATCGCCACCGTCAGGCCCTCCTTTAGGGAGATATTTCTCACGGCGAAAATGAACAGATCCGGATCCTCCATCACCCGATTTGCAATAGATTTTTATGTAGTCAATAAAATTTGATGTTGCCATATTTTGTCTTTATCATTCAAGTTGCAAAGGTCTTAAATTATTGGATACGAAGGGCGGGGTTGGTAAGATTGTTGCATGATTGGATGGGTTGATGCCTACGTGCCGGCGTTGTTCAAACCTGACAGGTCTCCACCCGGGGGCTATCGCTGACCTGTCAGGTTGTTTCGTCGTGTAAAACCTGCCAGGTCTCCGCCCGCAAGCTATCGCAGACCTGACAGGTTGTGGTTCTTTTGGTAATACTTGCAAAACTCCTTTAACCCGCACTGGTCACATTTGGGCGTGCGTGCCAGGCAGACATAACGGCCGTGCAGTATCAGCCAGTGATGTGCCAGGGGTATTATTTCTTCAGGGAAATATTTGACCAGCTGCTTTTCGGTTTCAAGAGGTGTTTTGGCATGGTATGAAAGGCCAATCCGTTCTGCTACCCTGAAAACGTGGGTATCGACTGCCATGGCCGGCTTGTTAAAAACTACCGAAGCAATAACATTGGCGGTTTTGCGGCCGACGCCGGGTAACTTCTGAAGTTCATCAATATCGGAAGGAACCTGCCCGTTAAAGTCGGTCAGCAGCATTTTTGCCATGCCCGACAGATGTTTGGCCTTGTTGTTGGGGTACGAACAACTTCTGATGAGTTCAAAGATGTCGGGCACCTCACTGCGTGCCAATGTCTCCGGGTCGGGATACTGCCTGAAAAACTCTTTGGTAATCACGTTTACCCGCTTGTCAGTGCACTGTGCCGACAGTATTACAGCCACCAGCAGCTCGTACGGGTTGTTGTATTCCAACTCCGTTTCGGCCACGGGCATGTTCTTTTTAAAGTACTCTATTACCTTCTCGAAACGCTCTTTTTTAGTCATGATGCTCTTTTTTGCAAAGATGTCACTCTTTTGAAGATTTCCAAAGAATAAATCTCTTAAACTTGTCTATCTTTGCCCCTTAATATTCGTATCGATGGCAAAAAAACTTTCAGTAATTATTCCAGCTTATAATGAAGAGCGCACCATTCAAACCATTCTTGAAAAAGTAAACGCTGTAAAACTTATCAAGGGCTTTACCATGGAGATCATCGTGGTGAACGACTTTTCCAGGGATGAAACTGAAAGCCGGGTTCGTGAGTTTATGGCTGATAACAACGGGGCTGACATTAAGTTTTTTAATCAACCTGAAAACAAGGGTAAAGGGGCTGCCATCCACCGGGGTATCCACGAGGCTACGGGCGATTACATAGTAATTCAGGATGCCGACACCGAGTACAATCCGGTAGAATTTAATACCCTGCTGCAACCTGTTGCCGATGGTTTTGCCGATGTGGTTTTCGGGTCGCGGTTTATGGGGGGGGAGCCTCACAGGATTCTCTTCTTTTGGCATTCAGTTGGAAACAAGATGTTAACAACCCTCTCGAACATGTTTACCAATCTAAACCTGACTGATATGGAAACGTGTTACAAGCTGTTTGATGCTTCCATGCTGAAAAGCTTGCTCCTTAAAGAAAACAGGTTTGGTTTTGAACCCGAGGTAACGGCTAAAATTGCCCGCGTTCCCAAAGTGCGCATATACGAGGTCGGCATTTCTTACTATGGCCGTACCTATGAAGAAGGGAAAAAGATAAGTGCTAAAGACGGGTTTAGAGCCATTTATTGTATTTTAAAGTATAACATCTTCGACAGGAGAGCGTTTAAAAAATAGTGTAAAGTTTACATGAGCAGGCACAACACCCTTTCATTTTTGGTGGTGCTATTGGGGTGGTTTATCATTATCTTCATCCATTT
>JANTGU010000254.1 GCA_024762735.1 Bacteroidales bacterium
CTGCATGGTTCGGTAATACTTCTTTTCAACTGTAAAACAAAGAAACAGGGCTAAACCATCAAGATGCTTCCCCCGTCAAACAAAGGGCCATCATAAAGTTCAACAACGGTATAATTTAGCCGGGTAAGATAGGCTCTCACCATTTCTCCTTCCGGAAAATAACTTAACGAACCTATTAAAAAAAGGGTATCCGCATCCACCCCGGCAGTTCCCCCAAAAAAACCATGTTTAAACCCAGGTAGCAGGATGGTTGAAGGGTTGACATAAAGCACGTCGAGATGATTTTTTCGCAATACTTTGTATATACCCTGATCGGAAGTAATAAAGTGGTTATCTTTTAAGGGCAGTAAACTACAGCGGCTATAGCCCTGATTGATATTAATTTGTTTCAGGTGGCCAAAGGTTTCTAATACCACAGGGTCGGTAGCCGATAGATTGTGGATAAGATAACTTTCGGTAATCACGGCGTTATAATGGGCTGAAGAGGGGTAACGGCCGCCAACGGGTTGTGACCCCAACACAAAATCAACTCCACGCTCGTTTAGCCAATGAATATATTTTTCAGGCGTGTTGGGAGCTACAACATACCGGCCCTGGTGGCCGCAGAAAAAAAGGTCGGGATGTCCGGCAACTTGATGATAGGTTCTGTTATCGGAGGTAAACCGTTGTACTTCTCCCCATTGAATGAGCGCTGATAGAGCTTGCTGCGGAATATCCTTGTTAACAATAAACCCCTTTACAGCCACTTTTCTATTTTATAAATTAGCTCTGTTTTGTTAACGGGCTTACTAATGTAGTCATCACATCCTGCCGCCAGGGTTTTTTCACGGTCACCCTCCAAAGCATAAGCTGTTTGCGCAATAATAACAACCTCTTTGTTAAATTCACGAATCCTCCTCGTAGCTTCATAACCACTCATGGTGGGCATTTTAATATCCATTAAAATCAAATCGATGTCAGGATTTTTTTTGGCTAAATCAACAGCCTCTACGCCATTGTACGCTCTGAGTATTTCAAGGTTGTTAAAGTGTTTTAATAAAATAGTCAGAAAATTAAAGGAAACCTCCTCGTCCTCTGCAATCAACACTTTTTTTAACTTCAGCGTTGACTTTTCAATTTTCTTTACCGGCTGCTCTACGTCCGACGACGGTTCATAAACATCACTTACCGAGTGAGGCAGGGTAAAGTAAAATCTTGACCCGTTTTCATCAGATTCCAGGCTAATGGTACCGCCCAGCATTTCCACGTAAGCTTTTGTAATGGCCAACCCAAGACCGGCTCCTTCGTAAGCCTTTTTATCTTCAATATCGGCTTGCACAAAGCGGTCAAAAACAGCATCCTGCCTGTCGGAAGGGATCCCTATCCCGGTATCCTTTACAAAAAACTCAATCATGCTGCCATGAGCATCTTCCTTAAGTTCGTAACCGAAGCTTATTTCACCCTCGTGAGTATATTTTACCGCATTTTTTATCAGGTTGGTTAAAATAGCATATACCTTCTCCTTGTCACTGTGTATTAAAAGTGGTTTGTTTAAAACCCCGGGCACTACACTTAACGACAGATTTTTTTTATCAGTCTCGGCTTTAAAAAATTCATACAGGTAAGTAATCTGTTCGTTTAAGTCATAGGTTTCCAGCGTAATGTCCATTTGACCGGCTTCAATTTTCGAAATATCAATTAAATTATTGATAATGTTTAAAAGCCTGGTTCCGCTTCGTTTAATTATTTGCACATACCTGTTTATCTCACCCTGAGACAGGTTTTGTTCCTCCAACAGCGAGGTAAAACCAAGGATACCGTTCATCGGGGTTCGTATTTCGTGACTCATGTTGGCTAAAAAGGCTGACTTTAGCCGATCACTCTCCTCTGCTTTTATAAGCGCAGCTTTAATTTTTTCCCTGGCTTTAATTTGTTCTGTCAAATCGAAGTGGGTTCCAACAGTTCTAATGGCGTTTCCTTGTTGGTTATAGATAATATGAGCGCGAGACAGAATATGCACCCAGTGCCCGTCTTTATGTCTCATTTTAAACTCAACATTATAATAATCGAGTTTTTTTTCTATCGATTCTTGAAGTTTTCGCTCTGTTGCTTCCTGAACTTCTTTATTTGTTAAGGCCTTCCAGGTTTCGAGGGAGTTCGGTAACTCGTCATCCCGATAGCCCAAAATACTTTTCCACCGTGGGGAATAATAGACCTCGTTGGTGATAAGGTTGTAATCGTAAAGCCCGTCCTTTGAAGCATTCATGGCCAGTTCAAATCGTTCCTCACTTTTTTTAACCAGATCCTCCACGTTCTTACGATGAATGGCCATGCCTATCTGTTCGGAAACGAACTCCAGCATCTCTTTATCCTTCTCATCAAAAGCCTGGGCATTGGTATAACTTTGTACGACAATCGCCCCTGTTACCTCACCATTTACTTTTAGCGGAACTCCCAACCAGACTAATGAACCCGTTCCATGCCTTTCAATTTCACCTTTCTTTTCAAGCTCCTTTAAACTGTTTAAATCGGCCAGCAAGGGTTTTTTTGTAGTAATCACGTAGCGGGTAATGGTTTTTTTGGCAGGGAAGGAGGTAAAATGATCGTACTCATCAGAATAAAATGGCAAGGAGATGATGTCAGTTTTTGCGTCATACAGCGCCACAAAAAAATTGGTTGTATCGATAAGCGAAGACAACTCTGCCCGGATACGAACTATCAAAGCCTCTAAAGTTTCAGTAGTAATAACGGCATTGGAAATATTGTATAAAACCTTTTGTAATTTTTCTGATCTTGTACGTTCTGAAATGTCGTTTACCAGTGTGTAAACATTTTCAACCCGCCCCTCATCATTTTTCAAGGGAACCAAAAAGCTGTGCAGGTAGGTTTCTTTTCCCCATTTGGTTTTATAAGGGGTTTCAAATTCAATGGTTTCTCCCAATTCAACACACATCCTGAACTTTTCAGCATAACCGTTTTGCACCAGCGGTGGAAAAGTAAGCACATTGATGGATTTTGTGGCTTCCACCGACGGGGAACCCAAAATCGACAAAAGTGCTTTATTGGCTTCAATAATAACACCCTCTTTAGTGGCCAAATAAATCCCAAGGGGAGCATTTTCAAAAACCAGCTTGAATTTTTTTTCACTATTGGGTAAGCTTGTTTTTCCTGATTTCTTCATACTATCAATAACCTGTTACAACGCCCTCTGTTTAACTGTTTGGCAAAATGACTCCAATCAGTTTTTAATAATAAATAATCTTTCAAAAGTACAAATATAACCTTTGAGTAATCAGCAGGCATTATTATTTTTCATAAATTTTACTTACTTTTATCGTTTTAATGCTGAAAACCAGTTCATCTTTAACTTAATAGATTACGCAAAAACAAAATTACCATGCAAATTACAGGAATGAAATATGGTGCTCCCATATTAAAACTATCAGGGTTTCCAATCCCTGAAATTCTGAATGCCAATGCCACGCTGAGTGATATCGAACAACTTATTAACAAACGCGGAAAATGCGTGGTAAAACCTGTTTTTTATGGGGGAGTGGGCAAAAAAGGAAAAGCCGGCCTGGTAAAAATTGTAAGCTCTCCGGCAGAAGCACTTAAAGCCAAGCACGACCTGTTTTTTGCCGAGCACACTTTTCACAACCAACGTATTCAGTCAAACGGGGTAACCTATGAAGAGTTTATCCCGTCAGATTACGAAGTTTATTTTAACCTGAACGTGTGCACCTCTTCAAGGCGAACCAGTTTTACCCTTACGCATCACGGAGGCGTCGATATTGAAGAGCTTCCTCCTGAAATGATAGTAAACAAATCGTTTAACGCTTTAACGGGATTAAAGGCTTACCATATTATTGATGCCCTGTCGGAACTGGAAGCCCCGGCAGAAATCATCAGCCCGCTGGTTCAGTTTTTACCCAAGCTGTGGAATTTGTATAACGATTTTGGATTTACCACCTTAGAACTTAACCCTATTCGCATGGAAAAGGTGGGCGAAAAATATGTGCCCGTGGCCTGCGATTTTAAAGCGCAGTTCGATCAGGATAATCCACATTGGAAAAGACTTCAGCTGCCACCTGAAATCTTTCATGCCAACTTATCGGAGTTTGAAGCCGAAATCAACCAGCTACGTACTTATCAGGGCCAGAGCGACGTGGTAGTCATCAACCCCAAAGGAACCATTACCTCCTTTATGTTCGGCGGAGGGGCTAACAGT
>JANTGU010000255.1 GCA_024762735.1 Bacteroidales bacterium
TAGGAGTTTCTTCTGCTTTTACCTCTTCTTTAACAGGTTTTTTATCTTCTGCTTTTACAGGAGCAGCTTCTTTAACAGGTTCTTCTTCGGATTCTTCTTTTTTAGGAGCGGGACTCTCTGCTACTTTCTTTTCGACCGGAGCTTCTGCCTCCGCAGCTTTGGAATCTTCTTTTTCAGCTGTAACGGGTTTTTCTGTTGTTGGTCCCTCTTTTGCGGCTAAAGTTTCCTGATCAACGGTTTCCTCAATGGCAGGCTTCTCTGCAACGGTTTCCTCAACGGCAGGCTTCTCAATGATGGGTTCTTCAACAGCAGGTTCTTCATCTGCTTTAGGTTTTGGTGCCAGTTTTGATTCCACGTAATCGGTACCTGTCTGGATAAAGATATCTTCTTGAAAATCGTCGTTTGAGGAGGCCTCTTTTTGATGCTGGATGTCGCTGATGGTAACGGTTTCGTTGTTGCCATAATCCAATCCCTTTTCATGAGCTTCCTCTTTGACTTTTTTGTCAATTTGAAATTCTTTTTCAAGCAGCTCTACCATATCGGGTTCCAGCTTTGTATTGGGCTTTGCAACAATAGCAAACCCTTTCTTGCCAAGAAATTCGACAATGGTTTGAGTGCTTATGTTAAACTCTCTGGCGGCTTTGTTAAGTCTCATTGTTTTTAATGAAGCCATAAATTTCTTTCTTTAACTATTCTTGTTTCAGTTAAGAAACTGGGTAAAAATACAATTTTCATCTATCAATAAGTATTGATGCGTCAAAACTTATCATTATTCCGGAAACACGTTCCTTCTATTCAAATTCTGCTTTCAGTATTCTAACTACTTCGTTGATGGTTTCTTCTTCCAGATCCGTACGGTTCACCAGTTCCTGTACGCTCAGCTCCAACACGCTTTTGGCAGTATCACACCCTACTGCTTTCAGCTCGTCGATAATCCATTGGTCGATTTCATCATTAAATTCTTTCAGGTCAACGTCCTCGGTGTCAACATCGCTGTCACGATAAACATCGATTTCGTAACCGGTAAGTTTTCCGGCCAGTTTAATATTGTATCCTCCTTTACCAATGGCCAGCGAAACCTGGTCGGGACGCATGTACACTTCCGCCCTCATGGTTTCATCGTCTAAAGTTATGGATGAAATGGTGGCAGGACTTAGGGCGCGTTGTATGTATAGCGCGGTGTTGGTGGTGTAGTTGATCACATCGATATTTTCGTTGCGCAATTCACGAACGATGCCGTGAATACGCGAGCCTTTCATGCCTACGCAAGCACCCACGGGGTCAATTCTGTCGTCATACGATTCAACGGCTACTTTAGCTCTTTCGCCGGGAACGCGCACAATATTTTTAATGGTAATTAAGCCGTCGTAAATTTCAGGAACTTCAGCCTCGAACAATCTTTCCAGAAATACCGGTGAGGTGCGGCTAAGAATGATTTCGAGACTGCTGTTATTATTTTTTAAATCTACTTTCGATACCACAGCACGCAGGGTGTCGCCTTTACGGAAAAAGTCGGAAGGGATTTGCTCCGATTTGGGCAGTGTAAGTTCGATGCCCTCTTCGTCGAGTACCAAAATTTTATTTTTCCAAATCTGGTAAACTTCACCGGCAATAACTTCGCCCACTTTTTCGCGGTACTTGTTGTAAACAGCATTTCTTTCGTATTCGAGTACTTTGGATACCAGGTTTTGACGGATGGAGAGTATTTCGCGACGGCCAAAATCAGCCAGGGTAATTTGCTCGGCTACCTCTTCGCCTACTTCAAAGTCTGGTTCAATTTTAATGGCATCCGACAATTCAATTTCAACACTGGGATTTTCAATTTCGCCATCTTCTACAATGTCTCTAAACCTCCAAATTTCAAGGTCACCTTTGTCAACATTAACAATGATATCGAAATTCGCATCTTCGCCGAATTTCTTTTTTAGCATGCTTTCAAAAACATCTTCCAAAATACGCATCAGGGTTTCTCTGTCGATGCTCTTCAGCTCTTTAAACTCTGAAAATGTTTCTATAAGATTTATTTTATCCATGTTGTTTTGCTTTTCTTAATGATACTTTCGCTTTTAATCATTAAAAAGTTATTACTACTTTGGCTTGGCTGACCTCCGACATGGGAATCGTCAGCACTTCGCCTATGATTGTTTTTTTGCTTTTGCCACGTGTTACCGTTTTTTCTTCCTGAATTTTAACGGCTTGGTCGTCGGCTTCAAGTAATATCCCTCTGATTTTTTTATCATCGGTAGTTAAAACATCCACTTTGTGGCCAATATTTTTTTTGTATTGGCGTAACATTGAGAAAGGACGATCGGCACCTGCCGACATGACTTTCAGCTCAAAATCTTCAGCGTCTCTGTCGAGGCTGCCTTCAATATGCCGGCTCAAAGCTACGCAATCGTCTATGGTTACGGCACTGTCAGCGTCGATAAACACCTGGATTACATTGGCACTGCTAACCTTTAACGCTACCAAAAATTGATCGGTACCCTCCAGGCTTTCAGCAACCAGTTGTTTTATTTGTTTTTCTGTTATCATATATTTACGCAAAGAGGGGACGCTCTGTCCCCTCCTAAAATCTTTCCTCATGTTCAAAACGGTGGCAAAAGTACTAAAAATATTGTGGGATACAAACTTTTAGTGAAAATTAAATCTTGATTATACCATCTTGAGTGCTGTTTGAAACTTGTTATTAATTAAATAAGTTTTGATTTTGCATTTATGTTAAATGGATGCTATTTTTGTAATATAATTAATCTTTAGGACTTATGAAAAACATTATTCTCTCTTTTATTGTGTTTCTATTTTCAGGATCTTTATTGGCGCAGCATTTTTCAACAATAATTAGTGCAGATAATATTGCCTGGTTACGCGATTATACCATATCTACGGTAGATGGTGAGATACTTACTGCAAACAAACTATCTTCTTATTCGGTAACTAATGGAAGACTTAAATCCTTTTCGTTTAATACGGATGATGGAGTGAAGCATAAACTTAAGGCCGAGCAGGTTATGGATGTTAAAGCTCGTTTAACTAAAGTTGCTAAAACAGCCATGATTGTTGATGCAAGTGAAAGTATCGAGCGAGCCGTTACTGCTGATTATCCTGATATCGTTAAAAAGAATCTTGTCCGTTTTAATAGCGTCACTTATAATAGCAAAAAAAATAAAAAAGCCGTTTTGCAATTGCTTAACTATGGATTTGATCAAAAGCTTAAAGTTTACCCGGATCCATATTCTGAATCAGGAACAACTACTTTAGGAGATGTTACTGTTAGTGGTGGGGTTATAAAGGATTATTTTGTTGTTAAGGGAGATAAGACCTATAGGCTCAGTAAAAAAAGTTACAAAAAATTGTATAATGAAATTTTTGGAGATTGTGAAGTTATGAAAGTTGATCCAAAGTCGATTTCAATTTTAAACTTGTGTAACGATGTTTTAAAGTATAACAGTTGTTCCAATTGATGTTGCTCTACAGAGATACAAATTTAGCGAAGCCGTTTCTTTAGTTTAAACAATGCTGACATCATGAGTGGTAACTGATTTATCTGCAACCCGTAATAAAGCGACTCCCTGGCGCCAAAACTTTTGTAAAACCTTGCCAGCCCTTCGTTGTCGGAGCCTTCAAAATCGAGGGTGTAGTTACCGGGGCTATATTGCTTGATAATTGAATCGATAATAAACGCCAGGGCAGACACGTTTTTACCCTCTTCGCTTTGTCCTGAAAACAGAAAGGTAATCCGGTTGTGGCTTTTCAGAAAAAAGGCTCCCGCGAGCAAAGTGTTCTGTTCGGAGTATGCGCCGTAAATCATTCCCTTTCCCTTGTGCATACTCATGTACATTAAATGTTGTAGTCTGAGGTAGTGATGATCGTGCCAATGCTTCACCTGCCGGCCTCTGGTTAATCTAAACAGCGTAACCACCTCTTCGGGTTTAGTGGTTTTATGCAGGGTGATGTTTGCTTTAGTCGACTTCTTGAGGTTTCTTTTCAGGTTGGTGCTATAGTGCTTTTTGGTTCTGTCGTAAGTATTTATCAGGTCAATCAGGTGGTTTTTGTGGGGGATGAGTAATCCGGAATTTTCTGAAATTTTATTGAAGCTGTTAAAATTAACCTCAATGTATTTTATGTCATCGGGAATGGCGTGGATAAATTCGGTAATCTTATCAGGATACAAAAGAGTTTTGGAAAAGACACCCA
>JANTGU010000256.1 GCA_024762735.1 Bacteroidales bacterium
AACTAATCAGTGTAAAGATATAAGGTTGAAAAATCAGAAAATAAATAGATTTGTTGATTAACCCACCCCTTTATCCCCTCCAGCGGATGGGAATATGGGAATTTATTTTCTGATTTTTCATAGTACAAAATGAAATCCCTGAATAAAATATTTAATAAAATGAATACCACTAACTCCCCTCACCCGGAGGGGATAAAGGGGTGGGTTATAAAAAATATCATTCATTTTATTAAATATTTTATTCAGGTACAATACACTGATTAGTTACGAAAAATCTATGCTACAAAATAAATAATATCATGTTCATTTTATGTGAGAATTATCTTTCAGCGTATCTCCAAAGGAGTCATGAAGACAAAATAGGAATCATCCTTATTAACAACATCCGTTGAAAAAGTTACCGTGGCTGTTTAATATCGTATGCTTTAACTTTCTACATTTGCCGGAAATTGGGAGAACAGTATGGTAGCAGAATATAATGATGATAGTGTAAGATCACTCGATTGGAAAGAACACATACGGCTAAGGCCGGGCATGTACATTGGCAAACTTGGCGATGGCAGCTCACATGATGACGGTATTTACGTACTGCTCAAGGAGATTATTGACAACTCTATTGATGAGTACGTGATGGGCAATGGCAAAACCATAGAGGTTGCCATTCAGGATAAACAAGTTACCGTGCGGGATTATGGCCGTGGCATGCCGCTGGGCAAGGTGGCTGCCTGTGTGAGCAAGATAAACACCGGTGCCAAATACGACTCCAAAGTGTTTAAAAAAGCGGTTGGGCTAAACGGTGTTGGTTCCAAGGCTGTAAATGCCATGTCGGTATATTTTAAGGCACAATCGATAAGAGAAGGCCAAACAAAAGTGGTTGAGTACGAACGCGGACACCTCATCAACGATCAACCTGTACAACCCAGCGATGAAAAGCAGGGAACCCTGATTACTTTTATCCCCGATGAGGAAATTTTTGGCAACTTTCACTACCTGACGGAATACGTGGAGGAGATGCTATGGAATTATGTTTTCCTGAACAACGGTTTGACCATTGTTTTTAACGGGCAGAAGATGCTGGCTAAAAACGGCCTTCTTGACTTACTTGAAAGAAACATTGGCCCCAACAACGGCATCATCTATCCCATCATCCATATAAAAGAAGATGATTTTGAATGTGCCTTTACCCACAGCTCACGATCGTACACCGAAGAGTACTACTCGTTTGTAAATGGCCAGCACACTACCCAGGGTGGCACCCACCAAAGTGCTTTTAGGGAAGCCATAGTAAAAACCATTCGCGATTTTTACGGAAAAGATTTTGAAACCAGCGATATCCGCACTTCGCTGATGGCTGCCGTGAGCGTTAAGGTGCAGGAACCTGTATTCGAATCGCAAACAAAAACCAAGTTGGGGTCACAATACATTGAACCCGACGGCCAAAGCATCCGCAACTACATCAACGATATTATCAAACGCAACCTCGATAACTATCTTCACATCAACTCTGAAACGGCCGATGCACTCTACAAGAAGTTGCTGCAATCGGAGAAAGAGCGTAAAGATATGGCCGGCATTAAAAAGCTGGCTCGCGAGAGTGTTAAAAAAGCATCGCTTCATAATAAGAAGCTGCGCGACTGCCGTGTTCATTTAGACTCCAATCACGAAAAGCGGCTTGATACTACCCTGTTTATTACCGAGGGCGACTCGGCCAGTGGCTCCATCACCAAATCGCGTGATGTACAAACCCAGGCGGTGTTCAGCTTGAAAGGAAAGCCCCTTAACAGCTTTGGCCTCAGTAAAAAAATCGTGTACCAAAATGAGGAGTTCAACTTGCTACAGGCTGCTCTTAACATCGACGAAAGCATCGAAAATCTTCGCTACAACAACATTGTTATTGCTACTGATGCCGACGTTGACGGGATGCACATCAGGTTGTTGTTGCTTACTTTTTTCCTTCAGTTTTATCCCGACCTGGTAAAAACAGGCCACGTGTATATTTTACAAACGCCGCTGTTCAGGGTAAGGAACAAAAAAGAGACCCGGTACTGCTATAACGACGAAGAACGGCAAAAGGCCATCCGCGAGTTGGGAACCAATCCCGAGATAACCAGGTTTAAAGGGCTTGGCGAAATCTCTCCCAACGAGTTCAAACACTTTATCGGGAAAAGCATCCGGTTAGATCCGGTAATTTTAAAGCGCGAATCAGCCCTAGGTGAAACCCTTATGTTTTACATGGGAAAAAACACCCCCAACCGTCAAAATTTCATCATCGAAAACCTTCGTATTGAAGAAGAGGTGATTCCTGAAGAGGTGTGAGCGAGCCACTGACCAAATATCAGAAACGGCATCTTGAACATGTAAAAAACATGACGGCCAAAGCCATCAATCAATATCATATGATTGAAGAGGGCGACAGGGTGTTGGCTGCCGTAAGTGGCGGAAAAGATTCGCTGGTAATGCTGGAAGCGCTGGCAGCCTTTAAAAAATTCAAGACCATCCGTTTCGAAGTAGAAGCCATCCACATTGATGTGGAAGATGTGGGTTACCTGGCCGATGGCAACTTTTTGCAGGCGTATGCTGAAAAACTGGGCGTTCCGATTCATTTTAAAACCATCGAGGCGGGACTGGAAAACAGGGGTAAAAAAGCGCCGTGCTTTGTCTGTTCGTGGCATCGCCGTAAGACCTTGTTCGAGTTTGCAAAAAACAACGGATTTCAAAAACTGGCCATGGGCCACCACTTGGATGACGCCGTAGAGACCCTGATGATTAACATGGCATACCACGGCCATATTTCTTCGCTGCCCGGCAAGCTGAAAATGTTTGATGGCGCCCTACACCTGATACGCCCCCTTATTCTTCTTACTGACAAAGACACCCGCGAATTTGCCAACATTCGTGGCTTTACCAAACTAAAACAATCATGCCCTTTCGAGGATTTAACCAAGCGGAATACAGCCCGAAAACTGATTGAACAGCTTGAAGCCATCCATCCCAAAGCCGCCTTCAACCTGTTTAATGCCATGAAAAATATTGACGAAGAGTATTTGCCATAAGCGTATTCATGAAAAAACAAGCCCCCCCCCTTTTCTGTTAGCATTTTCTTATAAATAATCTTCGGTTTTCATAGTATCCCCAACTATATTTTTTAAGTTTGCGTTTCAAAAAATAAACACACTTAGATATGCATAAAATAGGAATCAGACACGAAGACAAGTACGTGATGGAGCGCAGGGTGGCGTTAGTCCCTGAGCATGTTAAGCAGTTGGTTGAACAAGGCATTGAAGTGCAGGTTGAACGCTCACCCAAAAGAATATTTAAAGACGCCGAGTTTGAAGCAGCGGGAGCAAAACTTGTTGACAAACTGTCAGAACCTGATTTGATTTTAGGAGTTAAAGAGATGCCCATGGATTTTTTTGAACACCAAAAAACCTACATCTTTTTTAGCCACACCATAAAAGGACAACCCTACAATATGCCTTTGCTAAAGCGCATGATGGAAAAAGAGATTAACCTGATCGACTATGAAAAGGTAACCAACGAAAAGGGTCAGCGGCTGATCTTTTTTGGCCGCTTCGCCGGTTTGGCCGGCATGATTAACTCGCTGTGGTCAGCCGGCCAACGCTATGCCGAGCTGGGTATTGAAACCCCTTTCCTGCCCATTCAGCAAACACATAACTATAACTCGCTGGAAGATGCTAAAGAGGTAGTGGCTGCTGTTGGAGAAAAAATTAAAACCGATGGGCTCCCTGAACAGCTTTCACCATTTGTGGTGGGCATTACCGGTTACGGCAATGTTTCAAAAGGGGCTCAGGAAATACTTTCACTACTTCCTGTTGAAGAGGTTACCCCCAAAGAGTTGCTTACGCTTGAGCAGCGTAACGATTTATCCAACAAAAAGGTCTATCAGGTTGTTTTTAAAGAAGAAGATCTGTCGAAGCCGTTGGAATCCGGAAAAGCTTTTGAACTGCAGGAGTACTACCAGCATCCCGAAAGGTTTGAAGGACAGTTTGAACAGTATATTCCCCACATGAATATTTTGATGAATTGCATGTACTGGGATGATCGCTACCCAAGAATTGTTACCAAAGATTACCTTGAAGAGCTTTTCAAAAAAGATAATTCAAAACTGACTGTTAACGGCGATGTTACCTGCGACCCCGATGG
>JANTGU010000257.1 GCA_024762735.1 Bacteroidales bacterium
TACTCTCAGGAGAATATCTTTCCCGGTGCCACTGAAAACACCCCGTCAAAAGCGCAGTATTTTAGTTGGATTAACAACACCAACGAGGGAGCCACCGAAAAACAGACCCAAACTAACCTCGATTTTTTTGCATGGCTGAAATCTGAGTACGGCCTGCAACTCGACATTTATGCTTTTGATGCAGGTGCCATCGACGGAAAACGATTTTACGGCAGCATGCACTCTAAACGATTTAAAAATCAATTTCCTTATGGTTTCGACTCTATTTATCAAAAAGCGTCAAAACTGGGCATCCGCCTTGGCGTTTGGGGAGGACCCGATGGTTTTGGCAACACGCCCAAAGAAGAGGAAGCCAGAACCCGTCAAATGGTATCGCTGTGTAAAGATTACAACTTTGCCCTTTTTAAGTTTGATGCCGTGTGCGGCCCGCTCAGGTCTGAAAAGGAGGATGCTTTTATTAATATGATGAAGCAGTGCCGGCAGTACGCTCCCGACCTCATCCTGCTTAACCACAGATTGGGTCTTGATAAAGCCAAACCCTATGCTACCACCTTTTTGTGGGGAGGTGCCGAAACCTACATTGATGTATTTATGACCAACAACACCACGGCACCGCATCACCGGGCAGCAGCTATCTCGCGGGGACTTGTTCCCGGTTTGAAACGCCTTACCGAAGATCACGGTGTTTGCCTCTCCTCCTGTCTCGACAACTGGGATGACGACCTTATCCTGCAAGCCTTTAACCGCAGTTTAATCCTGGCACCGGAAATTTATGGCAACCCCTGGCTGCTTCGTGACGATGAACTGGCCCGGCTGGCTCGTATTTTTAACCTCCACAGGAAGTACGACACCCTGCTGGTAAAAGGGATGGTACTACCAGAGCAACAATATGGCCCTTATGCCGTTTCGAGGGGTAATGGCCAAACACGCATGATTACCCTGCGCAACTTAAGCTGGATGCCTGCAAGCTATACGATTACTTTCAATCGGGAAATCGGGCTTGAACCGTCAACCCGGGAATACACTGTCATACAGCTTCACCCGGAAGAGGAATTCAAAGGTTCATTTTCGTTTGGAGATTCCACAAAAGTAAGTGTGGAGCCTTTTAAGGCAGCCATGTTCATAATTACCAACAGAAAGTACGACGACCCGCTACTGAAAGGAATCTCTTACAACATGATACAAAATATACAGGATAAGCCTGTAGTGATTGAACTGGTGGGAAACCCGGGCACCAAGGCCACTTTTCAGCTTGCCGATTATCAAAAATATTCAAATGCTTTGGTAAACAACCGGCAGGAGAAAAAGCTGGTTCACGGAAAAAAAATTACAGTACATTTTCCGGGAACAAAGCTAAAGCGCCCTGTCCACCGGAAAATAGCAGACATGGATGCTGTGGCTGTACCTGAAGATGCAGATGCCTTGTACGAAGCTACCGTTTTTTCGGCTGACAACAACGCCCTGGAGGTTAGATCCCTGATGCGCGCGGGTGAAACCAACATTCCAGAAGTGAAAGACGCCAGAGATGCTTTTTTCAATCAGCCAACCTTTGTAAACCGCGCCGTGTGGGATAAAAACCTGTTTGACTCGAACCCGGAAACCGGATTTGCCGTCTCGCACAAATATGACTACGATTTAAGGGTTAAACGGGGCACCTTCAGACTTAACCTCGGAAAGCCTGTCTATGTTGACTCCCTTGTAATACATGTTCCCAACTATTTCGACCTGCAGCCCCTGCTTTATCAGGAGGGCAATTATGCCGAAATATCCACCGACCTGTTGCACTGGAAAACCATTACTTACCTTGCTGACACCCTTATGGTTATTCCGATAAACGGTAGGATTCAATATTTGAGATTAAAAATTCAACCGCAATATATGGTGGAGATTGAAGGGTACTATCAAGGCAAACCCCTTGACAGGAGCCGGTGGCACGCCTCTAACCTGTTCGCGCATCCTTCCCGCGTGAAATGTATTAAAAGCTGGAAAACAGAATTTACCCTTGATGAATTAGCCCCCAACAGTTATCTGAGCGTTGCACTCAATGGCAAGCATGGCATTGAAGGCGCGTATGTTGCTGCTAAAATCGATGGGCAATATGTTGGCGCTCCTGACCGTGCTCCCTCTTATCCCTCCAACACGTGGGAATACGTGGTGGCACAACGCGATGCCAATTATACTTATTATATTCCCTTAAAACCGAAATATATTGGAAAACCCATCGAGGTGTACGTGATGGCGAACGATAAACAGAATACCAGCATCCGGCCTGAAGTCTGGCTATCATCAAAATCAAGGGGAAAAGAGAAGATTAAACTGGTTTTAACAAAATAAACTTGCATGAAACATTCATGACGGGCTAAAGATTCACCCACCCGAATGTACTGTTCGGTACGCCAGCCCGACAAGGTCATACTGGCGGGGGCTGGCAGGAAAATGATTATCAGACCCTGTAAGGGTCGAATCTTAATAACCCGGGGTGGAACCCCGGGAATTAAAAATAGAAAACCCGTTTTGGCGCGATTTTTTTTGCGCAGCATGAAAAAATCGTGACAAAACATAAAAGAATGGAATACAACATTATAAACACATGAAAAACAATTTCAAAATAATAGCCTTTGATGCCGATGACACCCTTTGGGTCAACGAACCTTTTTATCGCGAAACCGAAAAAAAGTTCTTCGACCTGTTACAAGATTTCGGCACACCTGAGTTCCTTAACGAAGAGTTGTTCAATACTGAAATGCAAAACCTAGCGTTGTATGGCTACGGCGCCAAAGGACTTACCCTTTCAATGACTGAAACCGCACTGCGGGTTAGCAACCAGCGCGTCAATGCCAAAACCATTGCTGCCATTGTTAACCTCGGGAAAGAGCTTATTCAAAAACCGTTGGTGCTGCTCGAAGGAGTTGAAGAAGTGCTAAAAACACTGCACAAGAGTAATAACAGGCTAATCGTGGTAACCAAGGGCGACCTGCTGGATCAGGAGCGAAAACTGCTTAACTCGGGATTAGGTCAGTATTTTCATCATGTTGAGATTGTCAGCGATAAGAAAGAGGAAAATTACCAAAAGTTACTCAAAAAGCTGGAGGTAGCTCCCGACGACTTTCTGATGATTGGCAACTCGCGCAAATCGGATATCATACCGGTTGTAAACATAGGTGCTTTTGCTATCTTTGTCCCTTACCACACCTCGTGGCAGCATGAGGAAGCTGACAAAATAGAGAGCAGCCACTGTTTGGAAGTGGCACATATTAAAGAAGTGTTGAACATCATTGAATGGTAAACCGATATGAAAATCATTGACCTCACCACCTGGAACAGAAAAGAGCATTTTGAGTTGTTCACTCAATACGAAGAACCCTTTTTTGGCATTGTAACCGAAGTTGACTGCACGGAGGCTTTCCACGAAGCCAAAGAACAAAAGAGATCGTTTTTCGCCTCTTATCTTCATAAATCATTGATGGCACTTAACGAAATTGAAAATTTTCATTACAGAATCATCGACGGCCAGGTAGTATTTTTCGATGAAATCCATGCCACCCAAACCATAGCCCGCGAAGATGGCACGTTTGCTTTTTCGTTTGTTCAATACACCAAAGAGCTTAGCCGGTTCAAGTCCTTACTGAAAGAGGAAATAAACCAGGTGCATTCGTCCACAGGCCTGCGAATTAATAAAGATACAGCCCGGCAGGATGTTATTCACTACTCTTCCATCCCATGGATTAACTTCACCGGCCTTACCCACGCGCGAAACCTCAAGAAAGAGGATAGCATCCCTAAAATTACTTTTGGAAAAGCTGTTGAAAAAGAGGGGCGTTACAAAATGGCTGTCTCGCTCAATGCGCATCATGCTTTGATGGACGGACTGCAAGCGGCACAATTTTTTGAACTTTTCCAGGATAGACTTACAAAACTTTAGCAGCAATCATGAACCAACAAGAGTATTGGAACAGCGTATCGAAAACCAAGGAATTTACCACCTTGTTGGAGATAGAAACGCTTAAAAGGCACCTCAACCCGGAAGCTTTCATTATCGACTATGGCTGTGGATACGGCCGAACGCTCGACATGCTGTATCAGCACGGATTTAAAAACACCATCGGTTACGACTTTTCGGAAGGGATGATCCAAAGAGGCCAACAAA
>JANTGU010000258.1 GCA_024762735.1 Bacteroidales bacterium
ATTAGCAGATGTGCCCGGTAACACTTTGGTTATATCAGCGGGAACTGTTGTGCTAACTTGAGAATTAGCATCTGTATTATAACCTGCACGCGTGTCCCAAGCATTTTGCGAATCTGCTTTTTGTGCCATGGCATTAAAACCTATCATGGCAACCAACATCAAAGTTGATAAAAACGTAGTTAATTTTTTCATTTTTTTAAATTTTAGTTAAACAATTAAATGATTCTTTTATTAGAAATAATTATTGCAAATAACCAGCAATATTCAGTATGGCACAAATTTTTGTTGTACGAGTACGTGTTCTCATACTAATAGCCATGGAAAATTTGCTTTAAAAGAAGTAGTCATCAATTTATATATATCTCATATTGAGTATTTTTTAACCCTATTTGGCTAAACAAGTTGGCAAAGCAAAAAGTTGTACGTATGCACGCATTCGTACGAGCACTTTTCGATTAATATTATCATGTTTATTCTCAAATTAAATTGTTTCATATAAACATATGCAGATTATTTTGTATATTTGTACACTGAATCAATCCTAATGTTAGGGGAAAAAGAACTAAGAAATTTATATGACGCCCTCATTCATTGCCATAATATTTATTATCCCTGTATATCAACTGTTGTTTTACACTACACAACTTGTTACCTTTGATAAAAAAACGAACATATCCAGATGGTATATAGGTTTGTTATTTGTCTGCCTAACTACATTATCAATAATAAACGCGACATATTATTATGGCAACACCCAAACATTTGGTTGGTCTTTCTACTTGTTCATGCCAATATTACTATTGATAACACCGTTGTTTTATAAATACTTAATTAACATTACTGGTATCAACAAACACCGGCTGGCTAACAATAATTTGGTTTTGTTTATGCCATCAGTTGTGTTTTTAGCACTAAACTTAATCGTCTATGGAGGTTTAGCATACGGTGACAAAGTCTCATCTCTTATGGAACAATCTCCAACAAATCAAAGCACTAACACCAACCTACTACAATTATTAGCCCATATTATTTACAAATCAGGTTCGGTTTTTGTTTTCATTCAACTTTTTTATTACACCATCAAGAGCATATCCATCATAAATATCAGCAAGTTAAAAAAAGAAGAAAATACCATAATTTTGTCTTCTTCAAAAATAGAAAAGATTAGTTACGTGCTCTATAGTGTTGTGCTTTTTGTATTGCTTAACGCTATATTTATTCAAATTACTTTTCACAACACAGGAATTGTTATTGCATATAATTTAATTGTTTTAATAACAGGTTTTATAATCGGGAATTTTGCTTTAAAACAACTAAATTATTACCAGTTCATGTTAAAAAATTCACACCAAACCGCCCAACGTGTTTATACACATAAAACTCAGCCCTCGAAGAGCATGACAAAAACAAAAAACAATGAAAGTCAAACGATCATACAATCATTAAACGAGTTAATGATTTCAGAAAAACCCTATCTTGACAGCAAACTAACCCTAAACGACCTGGCTCACATGTTAAATGTTAAGAAGCGTGATTTATCGAATGCAATTAATAATGAAACCAATTTAAATGTGTATACATTTATTAATGAATATCGTATTCATGAATTTATTAAACTTGTGCAAAACCCCGAAATGGAACTCTTAAGCATTGAAGGATTGGCACAAAAAGTCGGATTTAACTCAAAATCATCGTTTAATACCTGTTTTAAAAGAATAACAGGTACCACACCATCTGAATTTAAGAAAAATATTAAATCCAAAAATTTGGATGCAAATAAAGTACATCCAATCAATCACTCCGCCTGATAGGATATATTTTTCCGTATGTTGATAGATTTTGGAATATGCCTAACTCCATCAGGCAGGTATAAGTAGCTGGATACTATCACTACCTGCTAAAGTATTCACAGGTACTCCCTACAAAACATTTGAATATGCAACAACTGTTAACCTACAATTTTTACCTCCTAACGCTATACTTTGTAGGTTGTCAGCTCGGCATCCTATAAAAGCTGACAGACCTTTGGCAAAGCCTCCGCTAAATCTGGCAGGTTGGTGTCCGCTAAAACGTTGTATAGCTGCCTGGCTTTCTTCGATCCTATCGCCAAACCTGGCAGGTTGCCACCGCTAAACCCGGCAGAAACCTGCCAGGTTTTTACCCCTATCGCGCAGCAACTACTTTTTCAGCAAATCTTCAATCACATTGGTAGCATTGGGACTGCTGGGGCGGGGAGCATTATCAGTTACCAGCTTACCGGATTTATCGTAAATCATGTAGCGGGGAATATACTTTACCTGCACCACTTTGTTGCGTTCGGCATAAACCTTTTGATTGAGCAAATAATGTTCTCCTGTAATATTTAGACTTTCGGCAGTATTTTTCCAGGAAGAGGGGTTTTGATCAGACGACATGTAAATAAACACCACTTTTTTTCCTTTAAAGTGCTCTTGCATCTTTAACGAATAGGGCATTTCTCGCTTACACGGCCCGCACCAACTGGCCCAAAAGTCAAGATAAATAACTTCTCCCTTGTGTTTATCGAGGATACCCTTAAACGACTCGTTGGCATACTTCGCATCGCGAAGATTATAAAAATGAGCGGTTAGCGGTTGATCTTTTTTCTGCGCTTGCACACCGGGCATTAATAAAACAGATACCAGTGCGACTAAAATAATTCTAAACATATATAGCTTGTTAAATGTAAAATAAGCACAAAAATAAACTTTTTCGCGTAAGTAATTAGTGCTGCCTTTAGAAAGATGATTATCGTACCAACGGTTATGTAGTGCTTCTATTTTTCTTTTAGCTATTTTTGTCCCAAAATAAAAAGTATGCAACTTACCAACCGACAGCTGTTTTTGCAGCATGTGGCTCTACCCTCCATCGACCCCGAAGCATTGGAAGTAGTGAAGGCCAAAGGAATTTATCTATATACCGATACCGATGAAAAATACATCGACCTGGTTTCGGGCGTATCAGTAAGCAACGTGGGACATCTTCACCCTAAAGTAGTTGAAGCTGTAAAAGAACAACTTGAAAACTACATGCACCTGATGGTTTACGGAAAGTATATCCAGTCGCCACAAGTTAAACTGGCAGCCTTAATGGCCGGGAACCTGCCCCAATCGCTGGATAGTATTTTCTTTGTCAACTCGGGCAGCGAAGCCATTGAAGGAGCCTTGAAGCTGGCCAAGCGCGTAACGGGCAGAACGGAAATTATTTCGTTTAAAAATGCCTATCACGGTAGTACCCACGGAGCGTTAAGCGTGTTGGGCAACGAAGAGATGAAATATGCCTTCAGACCTTTATTGCCCGATATCCGGTTTATCCGGTTTAACCAAAAAGATGATTTGGAACAAATCAGCCATAAAACGGCTTGTGTTATCGTGGAGCCGGTGCAGGCAGAAGCCGGTATTTTAATCCCTGACAATGATTACCTGAAAGTTCTTCGCCGGCGATGTAATGAAACCGGAACCCAACTTATTTTTGATGAAGTGCAGATGGGTTTCGGACGAACGGGTAAGCTGTTCGCCTTTGAGAACTTCGAAGTTATTCCCGACATCCTTTGTCTGGCAAAAGGGATGGGAGGCGGCATGCCCATCGGGGCTTTCGTGTCATCGAAAGAGCACATGAATAAACTCACCTTTAACCCTGCACTGGGACACATTACCACTTTCGGCGGGCATCCGGTGTCGGCAGCAGCTGCCCTGGCAAGCTTACGGGTTATTCTTGATGAAGGCCTGGCCGGAAAGGCAGCTCAAAAAGGGCAACGGGTGCGTGAAGCCTTGCAACATCACCCCGCCATTGCGGAAATCCGGCAAATTGGGTTAATGCTGGGCGTTGAATTAAAAAAGGAATACACGGCGTCTGACATGGTGAACATCCTTAAAAATAACAAAATGATTGTCGATCAGTTTTTGTTTAACGAGCACAGCTTCCGCATTGCGCCTCCTTTAACCATTACTGCCGAAGAAATAGAGCAAGTTATTAAAGGTGTCCAAAAGTCGCTGGATGAATTAACCTCACGCAACCATTAAATTAATCAAATAAAAAAGTCACTATGAAATATACAATTGCTTTCATTCTCCTGCTTCTTTCCATAAACCTG
>JANTGU010000259.1 GCA_024762735.1 Bacteroidales bacterium
AAACTCACTGCTGCACGGTAGCTCACTGATCCTTACTCGGCATCCTCGAACTCACCGGCATCCTCGTACAATAAGGATGAAGTTCCGAATATTGACACTATCTTTCCCGTTAATAAACCGGCGACTATCGCGATAACAATTGTGGCACCTATTCCTTTTAGCTGGGCTGCCGGGTCCAACCCGTTTACCACAACGATGGCTGCCAGACCCCCAAAAATACCGGGTAATCCGTGAAGGTTGGACACGCCGCATGAATCAACAATTTTATGAAACTTTTCTTGTTTTTCCTGAAGGACGGCAAATCCATAAGTGGAGATGGCTCCCGCGATAAGGCCAATGACCATGGCTTCTAAATGAGTAGCGTGGTCAAAAGTGGAGCCAATGGCAACACCACCTGCCAGGGCGGCATTGGCAATGTCGGCAGCACTAATTTTACCTCTGAGTTTTACCGACATAAAGTAAGTTGCCAGGGTGGATCCCGATAAAGCCAAAAAGACATTTACGACTGATGCCGGGATTAACTCGGCAGGCACGAGGGCAGAGCAGAAGCTGGGCCAGAAAACCCACAACACCATACTGCCAAGCAACGAGAACCTGTCAGAAGTGGCATCCGACAGGATGGGTGTCTCACGTGCTTTTTGAGATGTTAACGAGATGGCAGCTGAAATACCAAAGATGGCTCCAAAAGCGTGAATCACAATTGATCCGCCGGTATCGGCAACCGTTCCGATAAAATGGAAATAGTCATCAACCACCACCAATTCATTAAAAATGTAAAAAGGAATAAACAATAGTCCTAATATTAAATACTGATACATTTTAATTCTGCCTAACAAGGCACCTGCAGCAATCAGCAAACTGGCAGCACCAAACTCGGCCAGGATAAATTGTTCAATCTCGTCCTTTGTTTCAAAAATGCCCAGACTTTTTACAGCGAGATAAAGCGGCAACGATACGCTGACCAACAGGAATGTAGCTGTTAGCGCCGAGCGTCCGTATTTTTTAACGAATACCATTAAAAAGCCAAAACCTATTAGCAACATGGCCATAATATGGATGGCTCTGTTGTACTGTTGAACTTCAAGGATTGAAGCAATGGTTGTATTACCGGCCTCGTTGGCCAGCACACTAACGGTTGAGCCCAACATCAGGGTTGCCGTCAGTAATAATTTTGTAAAATATTTTTTCATTGTTTTTAGGGTTGAAAATTGAATGTCAAAAATAGTTTTTTGTATTGGCTGACATAATATTTACAAGGTAAAGATGTGTTTGTCTTGTTAGTTTATAAACAATAAAAATTACAGGAGGGCAAATGAATACTCTTTTGTGTTTATCTGAAATTATCCTTGTTGTTTAGGTTGTCTTTCTTGAAAGGCTTAAGGTACATGCATTGCATGATCCCGTCTTAAAAGATAACTATAAGTATCCTACATCATAAATCATTTCAGAAACCTAATTGGATAGCCAGCTTCATCAATCTACAATAAATCTAAAATCTACATGCTCTGAACTTAATTCAAAATCTATTCCCCCAAAATCCTTGTCCTTCCAGCAAGAATTATCTACCTTTGCGCTCCCTTTAAAAATGTTGTTTTTCAGTAAATAACTAACCGTTAAATAAATAATAATATGGCATTTGATATTGAAATGATTAAAGGTCTTTATGCACGCTTTCCCGAGCGTGTTGATGCAGCTAAGAAGTTGCTAGGAAGACCCATGACCCATGCAGAAAAAGTCCTTTATGCCCACCTTGATGAAGGAACTGCTAAAGAAACCTATGAACGTGGAAAATCGTATGTCGATTTCCGCCCCGACCGTGTAGCCATGCAGGATGCCACGGCACAAATGGCCTTGCTGCAGTTTATGCAGGCCGGGAAAAAAGTAGTTGCCGTACCTTCAACGGTGCATTGCGACCACCTCATCACCGCCAAAGAGGGGGCTGACAAAGACCTTGATAATGCAAAATATAACAACCAGGAAGTGTATGATTTTCTGGCTTCAGTATCTAACAAATATGGTATTGGTTTCTGGAAACCGGGTGCCGGTATCATTCACCAGGTAGTGCTGGAGAATTATTCCTTTCCCGGTGGAATGATGATTGGTACCGACTCGCACACCCCCAATGCCGGTGGTCTGGGAATGATTGCTATCGGGGTTGGCGGTGCCGATGCTGTTGACGTGATGGCAGACATGCCCTGGGAACTTAAGTTTCCTAAATTAATTGGAGTTAAACTGACCGGAAAACTGAGCGGTTGGCTGGCTCCTAAAGATGTGATCCTGAAAGTGGCCGATATTCTTACCGTGAAAGGTGGAACAGGCGCTATCGTGGAGTACTTTGGCGAAGGTGCCCACACGCTGTCGGCTACCGGCAGGGCTACCATTTGTAACATGGGTGCCGAAGTGGGTGCTACCACTTCTGTGTTTGGCTTCGACGAAAATACAGCTGAATACCTGCGACAGACAGGCCGTGCTGATGTGGCTGAATTAGCAGCTGGCATTGCTGATTACCTTAACGGTGATGATGAAGTTTATGCCGAACCTGAAAAATATTTTGACCAGGTTATCGAAATCAATCTTTCAGAATTGGAGCCTGCTTTAAACGGTCCTTTTACCCCTGACCTCAGAACCGCTGTTTCAAAGATGGGTGAAACTGCCAAGGCAAAAGATTGGCCTTTAAACATGGAAGCCGGATTGATTGGTTCCTGTACCAACTCATCATACGAAGACATTACCCGTGCTGCCTCACTGGCACGCCAGGCGCTGGATAAAGGGCTGAAAATAAAGAGTGAACTTTTTATCACACCCGGTTCCGAACAGGTTCGTTATACCATCGAGCGTGACGGTTTAATTGAGCTGTTTGAAAAAGTGGGTGCTACCGTTTTGGCTAACGCCTGCGGACAGTGTATCGGTCAATGGGATCGCGAGAGCGTTAAAGATGGCCACCGGAATTCGATTGTAACCTCTTTCAACCGGAATTTTGCCAAACGTAACGATGGAAACATTAACACCTTTGCTTTTGTGGCCTCGCCAGAAATGGTGATGGCTTATTCCATTGCAGGAACTCTTGATTTTAATCCGCTTACCGATGAACTGTTAAACGAAAAAGGGGAAAAAGTAAAGCTGGATGAACCTACCGGAATGGTATATCCTCCCAAAGGTTTTGAAGTGGATGATCCCGGTTACCAGGCTCCTGCCGAAGATGGCAGCAAGGTGGAAGTGGTTGTTAAACCCGATTCAAAACGGTTGCAGCTGTTAACTCCTTTCCCTGAGTGGGATGGTAAGGATTTTGAAAAACTACATCTGCTAATTAAAGCCAAGGGAAAATGTACTACCGACCATATTTCCATGGCCGGCCCCTGGTTGCGTTTCCGCGGGCATCTTGAAAATATCTCGCAAAATATGCTGATTGGTGGCGTGAACTATTTTAACGATAAAACCAATTCTGTTAAAAACCAGCTTACTGGCGAGTATGGCCCTGTTCCGGCAACTGCCCAGGCCTACCGCGATCAAAGTGTGGGCTCCATTATTGTGGGTGATGAAAACTATGGCGAAGGCTCTTCTCGTGAGCATGCTGCCATGGAACCTCGTTTTCTGGGGGTAAAAGCGGTTTTGGTACGCTCGTTTGCCCGGATCCACGAAACCAACCTGAAAAAACAGGGCGTTTTGGCACTTACGTTTGATAACAAGGCTGATTACGAAAAAGTACTGGAAGATGACAGAATTGATGTGTTAGGTCTTGCTGACTTTGCTCCCGGAAAACAATTTACCGTGGTATTGCATCATGCCGATGGTACTACCGATGAGTTTAAAGCCAACCATACTTACAATCAAAATCAAATTGAATGGTTTAGAGCCGGTAGTGCTTTAAACTTGATTCGTAAGATGAACCAGTAATCCTGCTGTTTTTGTAGGGATAAGAAAGCACTGATGTTACTGTCAGTGCTTTTTTTTTGCCGGTAAGTATTGTTCGGTGATCGTGCAATTTGTGTAAGCATTTTACAGCCCAAATTGGCCTTGGTCTTGGAGGGGGGTCACTTGTTCTTGTAAATAGTCCCATCACAAAATGTAAATA
>JANTGU010000260.1 GCA_024762735.1 Bacteroidales bacterium
ACACCACATCGCCTCATTCTACACTTTTATTACAGCTTGTAACCTCTCACTAATTCTAACCGCCAAAACTATTCAACTGCATCATAATCAAAGCCAATAACAAAGTCCCATGCGGAATGGATGAACCTCCCGGACACAATCCTGCCCCTAAAGCAAAAATGCCTTTTGCAAAGCGACTTGTAAATAATTTTCCGTGAAAAAATTCGGTGCAAAAAAAATGTTTATCTTAGATTCGATTTTATGAGCGAAGAATCAAGAAAAATATTAACCCGGTACTGGGGCTACACCAAATTCCGGCCGAAGCAGGAAGAGATTATCAATGACGTGTTAAACGGCCATGACACCCTTGCTTTGATGCCTACCGGGGGAGGGAAATCGCTTACCTTTCAGGTTCCGGCCATGGTAAAGGAGGGCATCTGTTTGGTGATTACACCCCTGATAGCACTCATGCGTGATCAGGTTCATCATCTTAAAGAGCTGGGCATTCCCGCTACAGCCATTTACTCCGGCATGTTCCACGATGAAGTGGACGCGGTTGCCTCGGGATGCTTACATGGCAGATACAAATTTCTTTACCTGTCGCCCGAACGGCTTACTGCCGATAACTTCCGTGATTTTATTGCCCGCTTGAACGTGAACCTGATTACCGTGGATGAAGCGCACTGTATTTCGCAATGGGGATATGATTTCAGACCTCCCTATCTGAAAATTGCCGAAATCAGAGACTTTTTCCCCGATATTCCCGTGTTGGCACTTACGGCAACCGCCACTCCCGATACCGTGGTTGACATCATGGAAAAACTGCGGTTTAAAGCACCCAATATTATCAAAGCCGGGTTCGAGCGAAAAAATCTCTCCTACAACATCTTTAAAGAGAATGACAAAACCGGCAGACTGCTGGCACTCTTGAAAAAAGGGAAAGGCTCTACCATTGTTTACGTGCGCAGCCGTCGTAAAACCCGCGATTTGGCAGAAATTATTTACAAAAACGGTTTTTCAGCCACTTATTATCATGCAGGCCTTGATGCTGCCACCCGAACCCGCCGGCAAAGGGAATGGGCAGAGGGAAAAGTCAGGGTCATGGTTTCCACCAACGCTTTTGGCATGGGCATTGATAAATCGGACGTCAGACAGGTAATCCACTATGATTTGCCCGACAGCATCGAATCCTATTTCCAGGAAGCAGGGCGTGCCGGACGAGATTTAAAACCCGCATGGGCTTCGTTGCTCTACAACAGTCGTGATGTTACGGATGCCAAAAAAAGATACGAGGCCTCGTTCCCTCCCATCAAAACCATCAGGAAAATATACAACCAGCTTGGTAACTATTTTGACATTGCCGTGGGTAGTGGCGAAAATACCGGCTTCGATTTCGAGATAAGTCATTTTTGCAAACAATACGAGTTTGACATTTTGGAAACCTACAGCGCCATCAAACTATTGGAAAAAGAAGGATTTTTAATTTATAGCGAAACTTCCGGCCGTTACTCAAAACTCAAGATTACCATGAACAAAAGCGAGCTCTATCGGTTCATGGTTGAAAATCCTTACGAGGACCATCTTGTGAAAGAAATACTGCGCTCGTATGCTGGCATCTTTACCGATTATATAAACATTAACGAAAAAATCCTGGCCAAGCGCGTGAGCATGGAACCCGCTAAGATTGTGGAGATGCTTACCGAATTAAGCAAAAAAAAGGTGCTGTCGTATATCCCCATCCGGCGAAAGCCGCAGCTTGTATTTGTTTACCAGCGTCTGGATGCCGAATACCTGCAACTTTCGAAAGAAAATTACGATCTGCGTAAACAAGCTGCCGGAAAGCGGCTGCAAGCCCTGCTCGATTTTATTGCTTCCGGTTTGCAATGCCGTAGCATCCAGCTGCTGCGCTATTTTGGTGAAATAACCAATCACCGGTGTGGCATTTGCGATGTTTGTCGCAAACAATCGCGCACCGAGCTTAACGATGTGGAGATAGCCAACATCACTTCGCACCTCAAAGAATTTTTAGGTACCGAAAGCAAACATCTATACAGTATTGTTTCAGCACTTGGAAATTTTGAAGAAGAGAAAGTCTTGTCAGTAATCCAGTGGCTGCTCGATAATGAGCAGTTAACTCGAGAAAAAGATGAAACCATAAGGTGGTCACGGCAATTAAATATTGATCTGGATTAGTAAAATAGGACAAGAAGTTCATTACTTTTGTTGCTAATATTGGCCATTTAACGACAATAACAGCATATAAATCAAAACAGTTAAATAAAATGAAACATTCATGAAGATCTAAAGACACACAAGTGAATGGTTCTCCGACCCCGCAGGGGTCGAATAATAATAGCCCGGGGTTTTAACCCCGGGGAGTAAAAAAGAAGAATGTCGTTTTGGCGCGTTTTTTTTCGAGCAGCATGAAAAAAACGTGACAAAACATAAAGAATACAATATTAGCAGAAAACAAAATTATATCACATGAAAACACGATTATTATTATTCTCCCTGTTACTTTCAGCCATCGCCTTTGGGCAGAGCACGCGTCGTTCCTCGCTGGGGCTGGAGCTGGGACCATCGATGCCCTTGTCGCATTATGCCTCGCAGGATGCAACCCTCTTTTCCGATTCCTCCACCTCTTATCCCGGTTTTGCCAAAACCGGATTGATGATGCGCATGGTTTACGAGCACAGGCTAACCCACAACTTTGGCATTCAGGCCGATTTTATGTTTGGATACAATAATGTTGATCAATTGGCCATGGCAGATTCACTGGGCTCAAAAATCAATGCCGATTTAAGCCTGACAGCCACCCGCCCCTGGAATATTGGCGGCATTCTGGTTGGCCCTTTCTTTCGAATTCCTTTTGGGGAGTCGTTTTCCTTTATGGCAAGAGGAAAATTAGGGGGTGTAGGTGTTTACAGTCCCGAATACACGGTAACCGGCACCTCCAACACGGACCAAAGCAAGCTCGAGTACTACCAATATGTAAATAAGTCAGTGGCCTTTATTTGGGATGTGGGCGCAGGGTTTCAATACCGCCTGGAGCAATACAGCTTTAACCTGTATGGTGACTACCTGAGTTCAAGAGTCGATTTTGTTGATGTACCCGGTCAGGACTGGAGTGCTATTCCTCCTGAGGAAACCTCCATCAATTTCCGGCAGGAGATAAAAGCAATCACCATCACCTTTGGCGTTTCTTATATTTTCTAAGCTTCGTATGCCAGACAAAAAATTACCCCTTTCATGGTATCGAAAAGAGCAGGTAGTTACACTTGCCCAAAACCTGTTGGGAAAATATCTTTACAGTAATATTAACGGTCAGCTAACGGGAGGCATCATTACCGAAACAGAAGCTTATGCGGGCGTTACTGACAAGGCATCACACGCCTATAACGGTCGCCGAACTACACGAACCGAGACTATGTATCACGAAGGCGGCATCAGTTACGTCTATTTTACCTACGGCATGCACCATCTGTTTAACGTGGTTACGGGCCCCAAAGCGGTTCCGCACGCCGTGCTTGTTCGCGGCATCTATCCCCTGACGGGATGTGATGTCATGCTGCAGCGAACCGGCAAAAAATCGATTAACTATCAACTCACCAACGGCCCTGCAAAACTGACCAAAGCACTGGGAATTACCAGACAGCAAAATGGGATATCGTTATCAGGAAATACCATCTGGATCGAAGATCATGGCATCAAAATAGCAAAGGAGCATATTAATGCTACCCCACGAATCGGGATAGATTATGCCGGTGAAGATGCTCTCCTGCCTTATCGGTTTGTTATAGATTATCAGCATTATATTCATTAGATTCAAAGTTTATGAGATACCTTTACATTATATTAGTTTTTGTTATTTTTTCCTGCACAAGTCCTCAAAAGCAGCAAATCAAATCGAAAAAAGAGATTAAAGCCGTGTTGATGCAGCAGCAGGATTTTTGGAACCAGGGCAATATCAAAGGGTACATGAAAGGCTATTTCAAAAGCGACTCCCTGCGTTTTGCCTCCGGCGGAAAGGTAACTTACGGATGGGAAACCACCCTGAACAGATACTCAAATGGTTATCCTGATAAGGAG
>JANTGU010000261.1 GCA_024762735.1 Bacteroidales bacterium
AGCAATAACCTCAAAAAAGGGTTTCTTTACGTGTTGGGATTGCCCTACGAGGTACTCATCAAAGAGTGGTATAGTTTTTACGAGCAGCAATATCAACCCTTCGTTAATGTTACTGCAAAACCGGGTGGTTTACTGCCAATTAAGTATAAAACTGATGTGGTTTATGGTCAGCCACGGGTTAACCCGCGAGGCGATATGCTGGCCTACACCACCAACGAACGCGGAAAGTACCGCGTGATAATTTATGATTTAAACAAGCAAAAAAAGCATACCATTTTTAAAGCCGGTGTAATGATTGACACCAAGACCGACTACAGTTACCCTTTGTTGGCATGGCATCCCAGCGGGCTGTTGCTGGCTTTTATCATCGAACGAAAAGGGATGCCCTGGCTCTATCTCTACAATATGGAAGAGAAAAAGATGATGAAACAAATTCTGTACGGGGTACAAAAAGTAACGGACATATCCTACTCTGACGATGGCCGTTTTATACTGATGTCGGCAGTACAGGGAGGCAATCCTGATATTTTTGTTTTTAATGTGGCGGCCTCCTCCTTCGAGCGCATTACCAACGACAGCTATACCGATTTAAACCCCCATTTTTTAAACCACTCTTCAAAAATAGTCTTTAGCTCCAACAGGTTAAACGACACGCTGGGAGTGAAACCCCCTGAACACATGATTGAACAGCCCTCCAATTTCGACCTGTTTGTTTACGACTACAGCACGGGTAATCCGGTTTTAAAGCGGATAACCAAAACGCCACTTACCAACGAGTTTAAACCCTGTGAACTGGGATATAATACCATTTCGTATCTTAGCGATGAAAACGGCATCGTTAATCAAAGCCTGGCACAGCTCGACAGTGCGGTAAGCTCGGTAGATACCTCCATTCATTATCGCTATTTTGTCAACAGCAAAACCATTACCCGTTACAATCGCAATATTTACGATTTGCAGGTGAGCAGCCAATCGGGTAAGCAGGCGTTGGTATGGATGGAAAATGGGAAAACCCGCCTCTTTGTTGAAGATGCCCCGTCGTTTCATGCGGCTGCACCGGTAAGCCTTACCATGACGGATGCCAAAATGAAAGCGGTGAAAGTATTTCAAAAACGACAAAATAGCGCCAGAGTCACCAATAGGGCAGAGGAGCAAAAGCACGAGGCAGTTAAGCCTGCTGCTGAAGCGACGAATGTAAAAAAGCCATCGGTACAAAAATACAAGCGGTTTAGGCTGGTGTACGAAGACAGCAAGGGAAATGAGGTAATAGGAAAACCAAAAGCTGCCAGGGTGGTAAAGGTTGGAAAGAATGGTCAGCTTGTGGTGGTGGACGAAAATGCCGATGCGGAAAACAAGTTTCAAATTCCAAAAAGGCGAAACTATTATACCGAGTATTACTTAGACCAGATGGTGTCGCAAGTCGATTTTAATTACCTGAACTATAGCTATCAGCCGTTTACCGGTGGCGGCGGGCCCATTTATCTCAACCCGGGATTTAACATGTTTTTCCAGTTGGGAATTACCGATTTGATGGAAAACTACAGGTTGGTGGGCGGCGTTCGTTTTAACTTTAGCTTTGTCAACAACGAGTATCTGGCAAGCTATGCTGATTTGCATAAACGGCTGGATAAAGAGATTATCTTCCATCGGAATACCCTCGAAAACACGGTAGGCGCCTATAACATTGCACGGGTTCATACCCACGAACTGTTTTATATTTTAAAATGGCCTTTTAACGAGGCACTCAGTTTACGAGGAACGGTTCACTATCGCAACGATGCCTACGTGTTGCTCGCTACCGATCAGCCAAGTCTCGATTTTCCTAACACCTACGAAAACTGGGGAGGACTGAAAGCTGAGCTTGTTTTTGACGGCACGCGCGAGCTGGGGTTGAATTTATACCGCGGATGGCGTTGGAAAATCTTTGCAGAGTATAACCAGTTAATAAGCAAGGAATTTAAAAATCTTGTCGTGTTGGGATTCGACTTCAGACACTACCAGCGTATTTATCGTAATTTTATTTGGGCTAACCGCGTGGCGGGAAGCACCTCCTTTGGAAACAACAAGCTGATTTATTACATGGGGGGCGTTGATAACTGGATTTCACCTAAGTTTAATTACGAAACACCCATCGACAAAACCCAGAACTACGGCTATCAAACACTGGCTACCAACATGCGCGGTTTTTACCAAAACATTAGAAACGGGAATAGTTTTATGGTAATCAATAGTGAGTTAAGGTTCCCTGTTTTTCAATTTTTTTCAAAAACTCCGCTAAGTAGTGGATTTCTGAGGAATTTCCAGTTGGTGGCCTTTGGCGATGTGGGTACGGCCTGGACCGGCCCGCAACCCTGGTCACCACTCAACTCTATCTATACTAACTACGTGGATAGTGGCCCTTATCATGTGTCGGTAACGGTTCAAAAGGAACCCCTTGTCGGGGGTGTTGGCTTTGGGGCGCGGGTTCACATGTTCGGCTATTTTATCCGGGGTGATGTAGCGTGGGGTTTGGAAGACTATCATGTGAATAAACCCGTTTATTATCTGTCGTTTAGCCTTGACTTTTAATGATAAAAAAAGATGAAAATGAGTATATCGGTATTGGTAATTTTAGTCATGATAGGATTGATGGCAGGGGTATTGAGCGGCCTTCTGGGACTGGGCGGCGCCATTATTATTATTCCCGCTTTGGTATTCTTTTTAGGGATGGATCAGTACAGTGCACAGGGTACCAGCCTTGCCACGCTTTTGCTACCAATCGGGCTGCTGGCTGTTATTAATTACTACAAAGCCGGCGAGCTAAATATAAAATATGCCATGGTTATTGCCGTGGCATTCATAGCGGGCGGTTACTTGGGGTCTAAAGTAGCGCTGCAAATTCCTGAAGATGTTCTGCGTAAGGTGTTTGCGGGAATTTTGGTACTGATTGCCATCAAAATGTTTCTGGGAAAATAATTCCCGAAAAGAGATACTTAAAACTGTGCCAAAAATTATTTTTCATTGAAAAAATTTTTTTTTCAGTAGTTAAATGGTTCGGCTACTGGTAAATATTACTTATTCACACCCCCGTTGTTAATAAAATCTTACCTCTTGTGCTGTTTTCTTGTATTATATTGCAGAACTTTTTGGAGCTGTAAAAGCATTTTATAAACAGCAGTGTTTCAGCAAGGTACTCCAAAATCAAAACAACAATTTCTTATGGAAAACAATTTATTCTCAGGTTTGGAAGGCATGAATGATGTGAAATTGGCAGATCAGCAGGCCTCTCAGGAAAAAGAACAAGGTTTTTACGAAAAATTAAAAAGTGAACGGGTACAGCCGGTTCAAAAAATGGATCAGGGCGTACCATCGATTCCGTTAAAAGAAGTTGTGATAAACAAAAAAACTATTACTCCTGAAGTCAGAGAGGAATCAAAACCAAAAGAAGAAGTCCCCACCATGGAGAAGAAAACCCCCGTTTTGGATAAACTCGATTTATCTGAACAGAAACCCATCGACAATGATAAAATTCTTGCAGCGGCCATTGAATATTTTGATGGTGATACCCTGGCTGCCAATGTCTGGATGAATAAGTACGCCCTCAAGGATAGTGACGGGAACATTTACGAGCTTAACCCTGATGATATGCATCACCGGATTGCCGGTGAGTTTGCCCGCATTGAAGCTCGTTATCCCAATCCTTTGAGCGAGCAGGAAATTTACGAGGCCATCAAAGACTTTAAGTATATTGTCCCGCAGGGGAGTCCCATGGCAGGAATAGGTAACGACCATCAGGTATCTTCCTTGTCCAACTGCTTTGTGATTGGCAACCAGGGAAACTCCGATTCGTACGGGGGCATTATGAAAACGGACGAGGAGCAGGTGCAGCTAATGAAACGTCGTGGTGGCGTGGGGCACGACCTTTCTCACATTCGTCCCAAAGGAAGCCCGGTAAAAAATACGGCACTTACCTCTACCGGGGTGGTACCCTTTATGGAGCGTTATTCCAATTCAACCCGTGAAGTGGCCCAGGATGGTCGTCGTGGCGCCCTGATGTTGTCTATTAGCATCAAGCATCCCGACTCT
>JANTGU010000262.1 GCA_024762735.1 Bacteroidales bacterium
AAGATTTTAAAGATGTATGGCTTCCGGTGAACATCACTTTTAACAATCCCGGAGGCGAAACACGCACGCGAAACTACCGTTTTAGTTTACTCAATCGTAAAACCCGCAAAAAACTGGGAACCACAGTCGATCATGTAACCACGGTTGTTATTCCCATCCGTAAGGAGATGCCTTTTATTGCTGACGGCACTTGCGTGGTGAGCATTGAAAAACGAATTCCTAAAATGGATACTTACGGTATTGAATCAGTGGGATTAAAAGTGGTGAAGAGCCAACCTAAAGAAACCCCCAAAGAACAAGCTAACTAAAAAGGCTTTCTTCACGGATTTTGCTGACGGAATTTTGAAATAAGAATACTTTATCTATATCGTCCTTACCGCCATGCTTCGACTTCGCTCAGCATGACTCAGGGTGAATGCTTATATTCTATATACCCAGTGTTGTTTTCAGCTCCTTTATCCTCGATTTGCTCACATTGACTCTGCTTCCGTCTTTAAGCACAACGAGGTAGCTCTCCTTACCATACTTCTCAATTTTATCCATGTAATCGCTGTTGATGATGGAGGAGCGGTGAACACGGATAAAATTGGTTTTAGGCAGGTTTTTTTCCAAAAAACTCATGGTTTCCTTTTTTAAATAGGACTTGTTTTTGGTCACAATTTCGGCATAATCATCCTGGGCATCAATCCTGATAATTTCAGAAACGGGAATTACATCTATCCGGCTTCCCGTTTTTACAAATATTCTATCAATGGTTCCCGACTGTTCTTTTACTTTAGATACCAACTGTTTAACGTTGTCGTTCTCCAATACCTTTTCCGAAATTTTACTTTTTGCTTTTGCCAGGGCTTTCAAAAAACGCTCTTTTGAAAAAGGTTTCATCAAATAATCGGTGGCATTCAGCTCAAAAGCTTTGATGGCATACTGATCGTAGGCGGTAGTAAAAATAATTTGTGGAAATTCGTCAAGCAGCTCCAGCATTTCAAACCCGGTGAGCTTGGGCATTTGTACATCCAGAAAAATCAAATCAGGATGATGCTTTGAAATGGCTTTAATACCATCGAACCCATTTTCACACTCCTCCACAATTTCTATATCCGACTCCTGCGCCAGGTAGGCTTTAATCAGGTCTCTTGCCGGGGATTCATCTTCGATGATTACAATTTTAATTTTTTCCATAACTATGCTGGTTTTATCAGGGGTATTTTAAGCGTGGCCTGGTATGTTTTGCCATCCGAATTGGTCAGAAGCAGGTCGTTGCGGTGATAAATCAACACCAACCTGTTTCGTATGTTTTTTAGCCCAATGCCTTCTCCTTTTTTTCTGATGGCAGCGGGATCATACTTATTGCTAATGTTGATGGTAACAAAGTCATCGTTAATCTGACACGACAACGCAATTTTTACCTCTTCGGTGCTGTTGTACACGCCATGCTTGATCGCATTTTCGATAAGCGGTTGCAGTATCAGACCCGGTACTTCCGCCCCAAGACATTGAGCAGGAATATCCGGGACAAAATTCAGTCGTTTCCCAAAACGAACTTTTTCGATATCGAGGTAACGCGATATGTTTTCAAACTCGTTTTCAAGCGTGGTAGTTGTTTTTCGATCAGAACTTAACGAATAACGTAAAAAGTCAGATAACTTAATCACCATTTCCTGAGCTTTACCGGGATGTGATAATGTTAGCGAGCTGATTGAGTTAAGGCTATTGAATAAAAAATGGGGATTAATCTGCGACTTGAGCGCTACCAGTTCTGCTTCTTTAACCAGAGTCTTTAGCTCGCCTTCATGCTTTAGCTTTTCCTGTAAATCTTCATAATACAAAATCAGGTAATAAATTAACACGTAAACAATATAGTAAAAGAGCCCTGTAATAATGCGCCAGGGTGCCGACGTTTTTAAAAACTGCACATAATCTGCGTCGGCTGAAAACAGACTGGTAAGCGTGTAATAAGAAACTAAAAACCAAATGGCAATAATGGCCCCTGCCACCATCAAATGCTGAAACAGCAAATCAAAGCCCGAGGGCTTCTCCTTTAGGTTGTACCTTATCACAAACCAAAGCGTGTAGCCGGCAATTGCAAACAGCACGTTAAAAACAACGCTGTCAGCAATACTTTCGGTTAGCGAAGTGTCGTATAAAAAGAACAGTAAAGCAGCATGAACGACGATAATAACCAGCCACGTAACAAAATAAATTGTTAAATAGTATCTTTTTGACAGCACCGGGGTAGTCACAGGTTAATAGCTTTTAATTTCAATACCTCCAAACATCACCATTCCTTTAATAACAAGGGTTTTCGATTTATCAAGCTCCGAGGAGGCTACCCTTCGTTTATCGTTAAAGCCTCCTAAAATGGATACCGCATCAATTTGGACCTTCCATGTATTGGGAAGGATAAGGGTAGTGCCGCCAAACAGGGTAAACACATCAATTACACATCCTTCAGCATCCATTTCGGAACCAATCATATTTATTTCAGAACCGCCAAAAACCGAGGTAAGATTACCTCCTTTGAAATTTTTAGAGTCAACCTTTTTATGTCCTCCTCCAAATATCGAGATATCGTTTATAAAATCATCCCTGTATGTTGACGACCCACCAAAATGATGTTTCCATTTTTCTTTATCGTAACCCGGTTTACCCGGAATATTTCCCCGGCGTGAAATCACCAACACGCCAACTCCTATTAACACCAAAGGCCAAAAGACCTGGTGAAACCGTATGTTGACATCAAAAATATAAGGTATCCAAAAGGCCACACCCAGGGAGATGAGGATGGTGCCGGCCACCTTACGCTGTTTATTGGTAATAAGTACAATTCCTATTAATATTAGCAATGTCTTCCACGAAAATATATAAGTGCTGACGGGCCAATCGACCAGCCCCATGGTATTAAACATCAACACTGCCCCCAAGCCAATCAGGATAATTCCGATAATCAGGCGGCTGTCAGTTGGTTTTTGATTCATTATTATTGTATTTTTTGTTAATCAATGGCAAAAATAGGTTTGCGCGAAACGAAAATAAATAAATTTTCGGTGAAAGGGGGAAAGCTATCGGTAAACAAACCGATTTAATCCAAATGTCAATCAAATATATACCAAAGGATTTGCATTTTTACTTCAGACAAGCCGGCAGGGAAGCCTCACGATATTTTTTATCGTGCACCATCATCGAAAAGTTAAGCATGGTTTGAAAAGGCCCGCGCGAAATAAACAGGTTTAGCAACCATGGGGGCACACTCCCTCCAATATCAACAGATAAATATAACTCAACATAAATTTTATCTGTTCCTATTGATGTAAACTTCCATTCAGACCGAGAGTATGGTAATCGAATAATGTCCTTTTTTTCAGGCAAATAACCGGGGATTCCTTTTCCTACAATAGATATTCTATTGTTGCCGGTTTTTCTGGCAACTATTTTTGCAACATAATCCCTGTCCAGCACGGGCCAGGGAGTACTGGATTGAGCATAATAGTACCAGGTTGAGTCATTAGCCTTTCCAAGCACTTTGGCATTTTTACACTGATACATCCACCTGGGATGGTTTGACACATCTAATATTACTGCCACCGCAGAGGCAATAGGACAATCAAGGGTTGTAGTGGCTTTAACCGCGTTAACCGGCGATTCGGGAATTGACTTCACGTAAACATCAATACCCTTTTGCTGTTTTACCAGTTTCCACCCCTTGTCACTTTGCGAAAAAAGTAACCCCGAAGAAAAAAAGAAAAAAAAGATAATAGATGTCCTCATACTTTGTTGTTGAGGACAAAAATAAACAAATCTGCCGGTTATCTGTTTTTTTGTTTTCTAAACAGGTTTGCCTGCTGTCCCATCCACCCAAAATCGTTAAAGATGCTATTGACAGCATCTTCGTAATCATCAAACGACTTTACCTTTTTTACCCTAGCAAATACCTTGTGCGGTTGATCAAACGAATAGGACAAGTACCACCAGTACTCTTTCATATTACCCAGGGTTTGCAGCCCGTCGCGATATTGCTTGCGTCGCTCAAAATACAAATCATCCACAAACTTCCGGAT
>JANTGU010000263.1 GCA_024762735.1 Bacteroidales bacterium
GAGTTAATAAATTTGGTATTCTTTACTCTGACTTGATAAAAGATGCTGTGATTCAATACGCAATTTTCAAACGACATTTCCAGACCAAACTTGTTGCAATGATTAAAACTGACCCCCAACATTTTACAATCCTTGAATTTTACATTCCTCAAAGCTGTATTAGTCAGAATAACCAAACTTAAATTGCAGCTTATAAACGTGCATTCTGAAAAAACAATTTGAGCCAGGTCTGAACTTGCAAAGTCACAGTTCGAAAATGTGCAATGTTCATATTCTCCTTTTTCCAGCGGCTTTTCTGTTGCATCAAGTTTATCAAAGGCTCTATCTTCAAGGTATCTTTCCATTTTACCGGAATTAATGTTACATATCCTGCAGGTTAATTTTGCAAAAAACCAATAAAACCAGGCTTTTTGCCTGGTTTTATTAAGGTTAAACCATTAAGCAAAATATCTATCGCTTAATTATCTTTTTAACATCACTTTCCAAACCCGAACGAATAACCACAAAATAGACACCGGCATCATAGCCTGCAAGGCTAAATTGTCCAATCCAATGTCCGGAGATATCATGGCGGCAAACTGTCTGAATGGTCTGCCCCATTGTGTTAACAATATCTATGGATAGTTCGTTGTCGGTTACATTATCCATTTGAATGGTAAAAATATCGGTAAAAGGATTGGGCCAAATGCTGCAGTCAATACCGTGATTATTTTCAGGGACCCCCCAGGGGATGCTCACAATAACCAGCAACGAATCGGACCAACTGCTGTTACCACAACCATTTACACCACGTACCTTGAGCATGGCTTCCCCTTCGTAATTTTGATTCCAGATTACTGTGCATAATGTGTCGTTGCCGGTTAACACACCCGCGGTATCAGGAGTTATGCTCCACTGATAGCTATCAGCTTCGGGAACCGCGTTGGTGGTGTAATCGGATGAGGTAACCTGTCCTAAATCAATCAACTCCGGCCCTACCGGCATATCAGGAATACCGGATAAAAGATTAAACGACAAGCTCATGGTATCGGAAGCAAAATGGCCTTCCACATCATATTGGTTAAAGCTTAGCAACACCTGTCCTGCTTTAATATCATCATCCGAAGGCGTATAAAGTGCGTTAAAGGTATTGCCATTGGCGAAGTTTCCTGTGCCCGATGTTGTCCAAAAAAGTGTATCAAAATTGGTGGCAGTACCCTGGCACTGAAAATCGCTACCCTCGCAGCTTTCATCGTCAGGGCCGGCAAAAATCGTGGTCATCATCATGGTTGGCAACACAATATCGTCAAGCCAGGCTTTATCAGCGCCATCCGATCCGGCATAATCTTTTTCGTAGGTCCATTTAAACTCGTGCATGCCCGGCGTTACCGCGTAAGCCTGCCTGCGCCAGCCTTCGGTTCTGCCCGACCATTGTTCGATCAGGGTTCCGTCGAGGTAAAAGTTCATAAAGTCAAAATCTTCTTCGCTGGAAACTTTTCTCCAAAAAGAAATCGAGTCGTTACTCATCACCTGGTATTGAATATGTAATGCTGACGTTTGCCCATTGCTTATAACCCCCGATTCTGCATCATAAAAACCATCATACGGGTACTGTGAGTTGATAATCCAGGGTTGGTTACCATCGGTCTGCCAATTGAATTTCGAGAAATCTCCCGTTTCCCAGTCTTCCATTAACAGGCCTATTTTTGGATAGAAAACATTGGTCACGTCGTACCCTCCAAAAACAATCTCGCTGTGCATTTCAGCAAAAATACCCTCGGGAGCATTGTCGCTTACATGCACGTTAAACTGAGGGTAATAAGCACCCAGTGTACCCACGGTTGGCAGCAAACTATCACCGCTTAAAACATCCACGTAAGCATTGTAAGCTATCAGACTAACATTGGCATTGTTGGCAATACAATGACCACTGTTCACTACTTTCAGTATGATGACGGCATCCTCACCGGGATCAAGTCGTCCGTTCCCGTTTCCGGTTTGACTGTCGTCCACCGTCAAGGTAGCAGCATTTACATCGGGTGCGTAGGCCGTGATGGTAAACTGGCTCTGCCAGCTTGAATCGTTTTCGTCGGTAGCCAAAACATTCATGTTGATTTCGTGTTGGTCGGGCACATTATCGGCCAGTTTAACCAGATACCCGTTGTTGCGCGTCACGGACTGGTTAATGCCCAGCGTGTCGTACACGTCCAGCGAATCAATCACCGCGAGGTATTCATCGTTGGTACTCAGTTTAACTTCCACCTGATAAGCTGTGTCGTTTCCATAATTAGCCATCGTCAGGTTAATAAATACGTTTTCGTCGAATTCAGGATTGTTGTTGCCATTGCCCAACGAATCATCGTTGTAAGTGTGACTTTGATAAATGCAAAAAGGTCCGTTGGGAGCAAAAACCTGTACATTTTCAATCCATGGCTCATAGTTTTGTGCGGTTACAATCAGTTCCACGGTTCCCGGTATGGTAAAAGGATCGAAAGTAAGGGTGGCGTTCCCGTTATCATCTGCCAGCGCGGCAGTTTTTAACACACCGTTGTCATTAAGCGCCACATAGGAATGAGGTGCTGCCTGCACATCAAAGGTACCCACGCCAATCATGATAAACTGATCATGGGTAACAGGGTTCACTTCAGGCACTGAATAATAAACCATCAAGGACGGATCGCCCATCAGGTTGTAGATATCCCAGTAATAGGTTTCGGCGGAAGAACCGCTTTCGGTAACCGCCAGGTTGCCGGCAGCCACATGTTGATCCATGGTTGTAAACCACTCACCCCAGTCTTCCCCATGGTCATGCCAGGCCCTGTCGTAGTTTCCAAGGGTTGTCTCTTCGTAGGATGGGGGATTTTCGCTGATGGTCCCTACTCCTACCCCAAAATAGTAGTCCTCATCCCAGTAGGTTGAATTGGAACCGCCAATGTATCCCAGGGCTCCTTTATTCTCTGCTCTCAACAAGGCTTCGGCAAAACACTCCGACACCTGATACTCGCTGGTAGAGCAACAGTTCCCGATTAACAGCCCATATTTTCCATCGTTTTGAAGACTGGGGATATCGCCAATGGTAAACGAAGGGTCAGCCCAACCGCTGGGACTGCCATGGGCTGTGTAGTTGGCATAACTCACCCCGTCGCTGATATTTTGAATGATGGTGGCGCTCTGACTACCCGAACCCGGGTAGAGATAGGTATTGGAATAGATATCGTGAGCTTCGTTAAAGTAGTTGATGGTACCGTAGTTAATCTGGCCATTGCCCCAATCGGCACCATGACCGCTATCCATTCCGGCAATCATCACCACTGTATCTAAAAACGAGGTCACCGGCATGGTGTACTGCTCGTATTGTAAAGTCTTGTCGATGTAGGGTTGCAGTTGGTCGGTTGTTTGAGCCGAGAAGCGTCCGTAATACATATCAGGATAGAGGTCGCCGGTAAACTCACAGGAGTTTCTATCGGTAACCCCGTTGCCATTGTTCCACACGGCCACCTGCTCGATATCACCCACGAACAAGGCGAATGAAGGTGCAGGATCATCAGGAGTACCGGCATCATACAGCGATTGAAGCCAGGCTTTGATGTCGCTGGTGGTATTGCCAATATCATCAACATAGGCCACCTCCACTGTAAATCCTTTGCGTTCTTTCCAGGCAATAAACGGTGCCAACTGCGATTCAAACATACGGTCGGATACAATGGCATACTTTACAGGATACTGGGTAAGATTTGATCGGTTGGAAGCAGGCCGATAGTTAAACAACGATTGATACAAACCGGTAAAATAGGGAGAATAATATTTTTCTTTCAACGCTTCGGTAGCTGCCTGGTCGGCATGGTCAAAAACCACTTTAAACTCCAGCGATGTTACCACTCGCAAAGTGTTGGTAACAGGATTATAGCTGACAGGATGGATGTTAAGCCTGCCCAATTGAACAGAGCGCATGATCCCCAGCACATCCACCGTAACCAAGGGCTCGTTTGAATAGCCGTTGACACCATAGGCCGCCTTGTTATACATAAACGGCGGCTCAAT
>JANTGU010000264.1 GCA_024762735.1 Bacteroidales bacterium
TCTCTATCGCTCTTCATCCGTCTATGGTGCCCAGAACAAGAATCGAACTTGCACTCCCGTTACAGGAACATGGCCCTCAACCATGCGCGTCTACCAGTTCCGCCACCTGGGCAATTAATGGGCTGCAAAATTAAAATTATTTCTTTTTCAATGACAAATTTATTAAAAGAATTTTTAATTCATTTCAAGCCCACACCCAAGATAATCGTTTTCAGCATATAAAAAGTTCCTAAAGCAATAGGACAATCCCGGTTGATGCATTTTCTTGCATGGTATTGTTGCCGGTTTCTCGAAATTGGCTATTTTTATTCCTTCAATAATAAAACCACAGCCATGATGTTTTCAGCCAAAGATTTAGAACAGTTTAATAGCAAAGGGATCGACAAAAATATTGTTAACAAGCAACTTGACAACTTTAAAGTGGGGTTTCCCCCTGTCAACCTCGCGGCGCCTGCCACACTTGGACATGGCATACTAGGCTTTACGGATGAAGAAATAAAACATTGGGAATCGTATTACAACGAAAATTTTGTTGACTACAAGATATTAAAATTTGTTCCGGCCTCGGGGGCTGCCAGCAGAATGTTCAAACACCTGCACGAGTTTCATCAGCATTATAAAGGAACCCCTGAAGATATTGCAGCCTATGAAGCCGATAAAAGCTTTAACTCGGTGTATACTTTTTTTAATGAAATTAGCCACTTCGCCTTTTATGATTTGTTAAAAAACAAGATGGCAGCCGACGGACTTGACATGGATGCGTGTATCGAAAATCACGACTTCAACACCGTCCTCGATTATTTTTTAACTGAAAAGGGGCTGAACTACTCAAAGCTACCCAAGGGACTGTTGCTGTTTCACCACTACGACGACGAACCCCGGCTGGCGTTGGAGGAACACCTTGCCGAGGCTGCGCAGTATGCCACAGACCACGACGGGAAAGCATTGGTACATTTTACCGTTTCTCCGGAGCATCAACATTTGTTTGAGCAGGCTGTAAATGCCAAAAAGGGTAAGTTTGAGCAGCGTTACAACGTAAACATCGAAGTTACCTATTCGCAACAGAAACCCTCTACCGACACCATTGCCGTTGACTTAAACAACAAGCCATTTAGATTAGAAAACAATGAAATTCTTTTCCGCCCCGGTGGCCATGGCGCTTTAATCGAAAATCTTAACGACTTAAAAGGAGAAATCGTTTTTATCAAAAATATTGACAACATTGTTCCTGACAGATTAAGAGACACCACGGTACTGTATAAAAAGGTAATTGGCGGGGTTTTGCTGGATATTCAAACACAAACCTTCAACTACCTCGATATGCTGGAAGAGGGCAATGTGGATGATGACCTTTTGGAAGAGATTAAAACTTTTGCCGGTGAAAAACTAAATATCCACATCCCGACAGCCTATGCCGCTTACGATAAAATGGAAAAAATTGACTTCTTGTTTAACAGCTTAAACCGCCCCATTAGGGTTTGCGGTATGGTTAAAAACGAAGGCGAACCAGGAGGAGGTCCTTTTTGGGTAAAAAATGAAGATGGTGAGCTATCGTTGCAGATTGTGGAGTCGTCGCAAATAGATTTTTCAAAACCCGATCAAAAAGAGATTGTTAGTAAAGCTACCCACTTTAATCCTGTTGACCTGGTGTGCGGAGTACGAGATTATAATGATAAACCTTTCGACCTAAGGAAGTTTGTTGACCCTAAGACAGGGTTTATCTCTCAGAAGTCAAAGGATGGACGCGATTTGAAAGCACAGGAATTACCGGGGTTATGGAATGGCGCCATGGCTGACTGGATTACCATTTTTGTGGAAGCCCCCATCATCACCTTCAATCCGGTTAAAACGGTGAATGATTTATTAAGAGAGCAGCATCAATAAAAAAGCAAGCTTATTGACAGGGTTTAAAAGGAAGGCTTGCTGTAAAAAATCAAGCTTACCTCAGCTCCTTTTTCTTTGTTGGAAACCTCTACCTTGCCGCCGTGAGCATCCATGATTAGTTTTACAGCAGCCAACGACAGCCCTTTTCCTTCCTGATGGGAGACATCACCAATACTAAATACCTGAAACAGCTTACCCATCACTTCATCGGAAAAGCCCTTTCCCTCATCTTTTACCACGAACGACACCTGCCCTTCCCCGCTTTTTACATCCAGCTTAATGGGTGTGTTTTCAGGAGAAAACCGGAAAGCGTTTTCAATCACCAACATCAAGGCTTTTCTGATAAGTTCCGCCTCGGCCATAATCAGTGGGTTGGTATTGTTTTTCTCAAAAACTATGCGCGAAGTATCGAGCTCCTCATCTGACAGTTCCGCAATAGCTGATTCCGCAATATGGTTGACAGAAACCGGCAGCAGATCCATTTCATAATTATTCACCTTCATATTCGTAATAAGCAGAGCCAAATCTGAGAATTTGACCAGACGTTGCGAAACCTGTTTTAAATAGTTGAGATACTGAGCCTGTTCATCCCCCATGACAGTTTCATTTAACAAGTGTGTTAACCCAATGATTCCACTTAGCGGTGTTTTTAGTTCGTGACTGATGATGCTTAAAAATTCACTCTTGGTGGTATCGAGAGCACTCAAAAGCTTGTTAGCTTCGTTCAGCTCTTTGGTGCGCTCAGCCACTTTTGCTTCGAGCACATTGTTTGCCTCCATCAATTCTTTTTGTTGTTCTCGTAACAAAATATGGGTATGCACCCTTGCGAGCAACTCCTTAGCATTAAAAGGTTTTGTGATATAATCCTGCCCACCAATATCGAATCCCTTGATAATACTATCCATATCAGCTTTGGCCGTAAGAAAGATAACCGGTATATTGGCAACAGCAGGATCGGCTTTCAATTTCTCACAAACCTCGTAACCATTCATATCGGGCATCATGATGTCCAGCAGGATAAGATGAAACTCCTGCACCTTCACCAACGAAAGTGCCTCCTCTCCCGATTGGGCCCAAGCAATTTGATACGCTTCTTGTGAAAGAATATTACCAAGTATCTGGATGTTTTTTGAAACATCGTCAACTATTAAAATCTTAAAATTACTATTTGGTTTCATGGTGCTCTATTTTAAAAAACAACTCTTTAATTATTTGCAGATACAACTTCATTCGCTCGATATCAAATCCGGTGGCAGCCTCATTAAGCTTAACGGCTATTTCGTGAAGCTTATCAAAAGAGTGCGCTCGTGCAAATTCCTCCAAATCGGCACAGCACGAAACGATATCCTTTATTATATGGCCGTCCTGCGCCTTTTCACAACGCTGGCGGAACAACTTAACAAAATCGGAATCCCTCATTCTTTCCAACTCCCGGCTACCAAGCTCTATGTCAGGAAGCGCTGCACTATCATCATTGAAAGCAGCCATGTTTGCCTGTTGTTCATCCACCTGTTTTTTCGCTTTGTATTCCCCTTCAAAAATCCGGACATTAGGGATCACGATGGTAAACACCGTTCCTTTACCCGGTGCACTTTCCATGGCAATGGTTCCTTTCATTATCTCGACCAGCCGCTTGGTAATGCTAAGGCCAAGACCGCTACCGGCATGGTTTCGACCATTATTGCTTTGTACGAAAGCCTCAAAAACCCGTGCCTGTTGCTCGGGCGGAATGCCTGAACCTGAATCGGCAATAACGATTTTTAAATCAAGTGTCTCTTTGGTTTCGCGCGTAACATCTACTTTAAACTCCACGAACCCCTCATCCGTAAACTTAACGGCATTTCCAATAAGGTTGAACAATATTTGCCGCATCCGGGTATCATCAATAAACATGAGTTTATTGGTTGACGGGTGTGAAGTAACCCGGAATTCAATTCCCTTTTCTTTAACTGACAGGGTAAAAATATGACTGACATCCTCCACAATCTGCTGAAGCACTACCGGTTCGAAATGAAGCTCAATTTTTCCTGCTTGAATTTTTGACAAATCCAGAATATCA
>JANTGU010000265.1 GCA_024762735.1 Bacteroidales bacterium
AATTCGCAGTAGTGATGATGTGCTGGGTAAATCCATTAACCAGATGGTGGACAGCTTTCGGTCGGTTATCAAGCAGGCCAACAAAATTGCCAGGGGCGATTATTCTGCCGTTATTGAGCCCCGTAGCGAAAACGACTCGTTGGGAAAAGCCCTTTACAGCATGACGGAGACCTTGCGTACCAACGACAAACAAATCAAAGAGCAGAACTGGCTGAAAAACGGTTTGGCCAAGTTGGATAAAACATTAAAAGGCCATACTGATATCGGTAAGTTGTCAGATGATGTGTTATCGTTTTTATGCCGTTATCTTGATGCGCAAAGTGGAACGCTATATCTCACCGATGAAAAGGGTGTGCTGCACCTGCAGTCAACTTTTGCATTAACAGATGGCGATGTAAAAGCAATTAGCAAACTGAAACCCGGCGAAGGACTTCCCGGCCAGGTGCTCAAAGAGAACAAGCGGTTACATATTAAAACAAAGGATGGGAACGATCTTCCTGATGTTCCATTGTCGTTGCAAAAAGCAAAGCGTGCCGAGTTGTTGGTGGTTCCGTTTTCGTATAAGGATAGTGTGGTGGGCGTTATCGAGCTGGCCTCCGTCAATAGTTTTGATGAGCTGAAACTAAATTTCCTCGACCGGGGAATGGTGGATGTAGGGCTTTCGGTAGTTACGTTGCAATCCTACATTAAGGTGAAAGAGCTGTTGGAAAAAACACAACTTCAGGCTCGTGAGCTGGAAGTACAACAAGAGGAGTTACGACAAACCAACGAAGAGCTACAGGAACAAACCAAGGCCTTAAAGAAATCGGAAGAGATTCTGCAAAGTCAAAAAGAGGAACTTAAAGTTACCAACGAAGAACTGGAAGAGCGTTCCAATGCTCTCGAACTGCAACGCGATGCCATTAAAAAGAAAAACCGTGAGCTGGAGCAAGCCCGTAAAGAGATAGAGAAGAAGGCCAAAGACCTGGAAATAGCATCGCAATACAAATCGGAGTTTTTAGCAAACATGTCGCATGAGTTGCGAACACCCCTTAACAGCATTATCGTGTTGTCGCAGTTAATGGGCGAAAATAAAGATAAAAACCTTACCGAGAAACAGGTCGAATTTGTCAATACCATTCACTCCTCGGGCATGGACTTGCTCGACTTGATTAACGACATACTAGACCTTTCAAAAGTGGAATCCGGAAAGCTGGAAGTAAACCTTGAGCAGCTCTATCTGGATGATTTGATTAATTCTACGCGTAGGATTTTTGAGCCGGTTATCGAAAAGAAAGGGTTGAAATTTATTACCCAGCTCGACGACGACTTGCCCGAGTATATTATTACTGATATCCAACGGGTGCAGCAAATTATCAAGAACCTGATGTCGAATGCCATCAAATTTACCGAAAAGGGTAGTGTTACGCTGAAAATAGGGAAACCGGTTTCCGGCATCAGTTTTGTCAACAAAAAGCTTAAACCCGAAAGTACCCTGGCTATTTCTGTTATCGATACCGGTATCGGCATTCCACCTGATAAACAGGACTTAATCTTTGAAGCCTTCCGCCAGGCCGACGGAACCACGAGCCGGCGTTTCGGAGGAACCGGGCTTGGGTTAAGCATTTCAAAAAACTTTTCTTCGTTGCTGGGTGGCGAAATGAGGCTCGAAAGTGATGTGAACAAGGGGGCTATGTTTACCCTGTTCCTCCCGTATGAGGCTCCCAATATAAAGGATACCCACTATCCTGAGATAATCTCGAAAAAGGTTTCTAAAACAACCCGTAAAAAGAGGAATGGCAAACCATCTGAAGAAGAAGATGCTCCTAAAATTCTGGATGATAAAAAACGCATTGAAGAGGGCGATAGTGTTATTCTTATTATCGAGGATGATATTAATTTTGCCAAGGTATTGATGAACCTGGCACACGATCACGGGTTCAAGGCCATTCACGCCCCAACGGGCGAGATCGGGCTTTTCAATGCTGATTACTACGTGCCTGATGCCATCATTCTTGATATCGGGTTACCGGGAATAGACGGGTACAAGGTGTTGGAAAAGCTGAAAGGCAATGCTAAAACCAGGCATATCCCCGTGCATTTTATCTCGGCAGCCGATCGCGATATCGAAGTCTTTAAAATGGGGGCCGTGGGTTACCTCACCAAGCCGGTGAACAAAGCCGCTCTGGATAACCTTTTCAATCGCATCGAAAACATCTTGTCAAAACCGGTTAAGAAGTTGTTGATTGTTGAAGATGAAACCATCATGCGCAAAAGCATCATCAACCTGATGCGTAACGAAAACATCGAAATTACCGCTGTCGAAGAAGGGAATGATGCTTATGCCAAACTTCAGGATGGAAATTACGATTGTATGATCCTCGACCTGGGATTGAAAGATATGACCGGGTTCGAGTTGCTGGAAAAGATGGATAAGAACAACGTGGCCAGGGATTTGCCGGTGGTAATCTACACAGGCAAGGATCTTTCGCTGAAGGAGACTAAAACGCTGGAGAAATATTCCAAAAGTATTATTTTAAAGGGAGCCCAGTCGTTTGAACGGCTGTTGTCCGAAACTACCCTTTTCCTCCATCAGCTAAAATCCGAATTACCCGAAAGCAAGCAGGAAATGATTGAAAAAGTGCAGGGTAGCGACAATATCCTGGAAAATAAAACCATCTTGCTGGTGGATGATGATATGCGTAATGTATTTGCCCTGTCGAGCCTGTTGGAAGGCTATCAGGCTAAAGTCATCGTGGGCAGAAATGGAAAGTTGGGCCTGGAAAAGCTAAAGCAACATCCTGAAACCGATCTGGTTTTACTCGATATAATGATGCCCGAGATGGACGGCTACGAAGTGATGAAGAGGATTAGAAAGGATAAGAAATTTAAAGATATTCCTATCATCGCCCTTACGGCAAAAGCCATGAAAGAAGATCGGGAAAAGTGTATTGCAGCCGGTGCTAACGAGTACCTGGCCAAACCTGTTGATACCGAGAAGCTGATTTCGCTGCTGCGGGTTTGGCTGTATAAATAAGCTGCGAGCATGAAAACGCCTTCGAAAGACGAAATAAACAACATTGAGTTTGATTTGCTCCTCGAAGCCATTAACCGTGGCTACGGGTTTGATTTTCGAAACTACAGCAAGGCGCATATTTTACGCAGGGTGACCTATTTTCAAAAATGGAATGGCTTGCACTCTTTTTCGCAGGTGCAGGATCTGGTGCTTCACAATAAAAGCAAAATGCGAGAGCTGCTTGGCGAACTCTCCATAAAAGTTACCGAAATGTTTCGTGACCCCGCTTTTTATATGGTGCTCCGAAAAAGGGTGATCCCGTTGTTGAAAACGTATCCCTTTCCAAAAATCTGGATTGCCGGTTGCTCTACCGGGGAAGAGGTGTACTCTTTGGCCATCTTGCTTAAGGAGGAAGGGCTGCTAAAGCGCACCCAAATTTTTGCCACTGATTTTAATGAAAAAGCCATTGAGGTGGCAAGGAAGGGTTTCTATGGCATTGATAAAATCAAGCTCTATACCGGTAACTATCAAAAAGCCGGCGGAAAAAACTCGTTTGCCGATTATTATAAGGTGATAGATAACAGGGTGGAAATAAATCCCGAGCTAAGGCAAAATGTCCGTTTTGCTTTACATAATCTTGTTAGTGACAGCAAATTTGAAACCGTACATCTGATTTCGTGCCGAAACGTACTTATCTATTTTAACAAGGAGTTGCAGAACAGGGTGATTAGCTTGTTTTCCGATAGCCTGATAAACGGAGGCTATTTGGGGCTTGGCATGAAGGAGAGTTTACTGTTCAGCAGTAAGTCAGGAATGTATAAAATTATCGATGCTGACCGGAAAATCTACCAGAAGCGTTTTAGTAACGAATTTTAAAGGGGAGGATAAGATGGCACGATACAAGATAGTGGTGATTGGGGCTTCTGCGGGCGGACTTACTA
>JANTGU010000266.1 GCA_024762735.1 Bacteroidales bacterium
GAAGAGATGTTGGTAAATTGCGGGCCGGCAGCCACACCAAAGCTCCATCGCGTGGCCAATGTATCTTGTGCCATTGATTGTGCCGAAACAAACAGGAAGAGGCATCCTGCCCAAAAAAAGAGTTGATATTTTTTCACTGAATAGGCTTTTAATTTTAAAATAGCTTACAAAAATAGCATAAAGGAGGTTGCTTTTCGGGTTTCGCATTGAAAATCAAGTATAATAAAACAAGATATGCATGGTTAGCATGTTTTAGCTACTTTTGATGATTCATTAGATAGTAAAAATGAAACGTTATTTTTTAAAATTGGCCTATAACGGAACCCGCTTTCACGGGTGGCAGGTGCAGCAAAATGCACACACGGTACAAGCTGAACTGGAACAGAAACTAAGCTTGATGCTCAACCGGCCTGTGGCTGTTACGGGTTGTGGGCGTACCGATACCGGTGTGCATGCACGGGAATACTATGCTCATTTTGAGGTGGAAGCACTTCCTTTTGAGGAGGGGGATTTTGTTTTTAAGATTAATCGGTTTCTTTCAAAAGATATTGCCATTCACGATATTTTTGAGGTGGATGAACAAATGCATGCCCGATTTAGTGCCGTATCAAGAACTTATCAATACCATATCAGCAGGGTAAAGAATCCTTTTGAGCAGGAGGTGAGTTATTTTTACAATGGTGCCCTGGATGTTGCCAAAATGAACAAGGCGGCTGCCATGTTATTATCCTTTAACGATTTTACCAGCTTTTCAAAGCTTCATACACAAACAGCTACCAATCTTTGTAGCGTATCGAAAGCGGAATGGGCGTGTGTTTCGGATGAAAAACTGGTATTTACTATTTCGGCCGACCGCTTTTTACGCAACATGGTAAGGGCTATTGTTGGAACCTTGCTGGAAATAGGCAAGGGGAAAATGGCGCCGGAAAAAATGGTTGAAATTATTGAAGCCAAAAACCGCGCAAAGGCAGGGTTTTCGGTGCCGGCACAAGGCCTGTTTCTGGAAAAGGTAGAGTATCCTTTTTAAGCCTGATCTTCCGGGTGATGAAGGTCATTATAGGTTTGGGTTAATACGCTGAATATTTCATCCAGTGATTTGCACAGCTCGTTGACAAGCTGTTCCATCATCTTGACTTCAATGCCTGTTTTGGCCAGGTTTTCAATAATTCTGGCTTTTTCTTTGGCATCCTGTAGTCCCAGGATATCCAGGGAGGGTTTTATCTGGTGCGCCGTGTAATTAAGGTTTTCCCAGTGATGTTCTTTCAGGGCGTCTTGAAGCTTTTTCTTTTGCTCGGGCATTATTTGCAGAAAAAGTTGAATCATGTCTTCTACGTCCGTCTCTTTTTCACCAACGTAGGAGCGAAGTTTGCTTAAGTCGATGTTATTGTGTTTTGTCATTGTCGTGTGCTTTTAAAATGCACGTGGTTAAAGCTCATTATTTTTCAGCATCCTGTAAATGGTTGATTTACCTATATCCAGTTTTTTAGCAGCAAGGTTCACGTTGTTGTTGTATTTTACCAGAAAATAGCGGATTATCTTTTTGTTGTAATCGGCCAGGGAGGTTTCTTCCAATAAGAAATCAGAAAGAGAGTTGGTAGAGTTAAAATTAATGTGTGTTGCCTCGATAACATCAGAGTCTGATAACACACAAGCCAGCTCAATTACGGCTCTCAGCTCGCGCACGTTACCGGGGAAGGTGTAGTTTAGCAGCTTGTCCTGCGCCTCTTTAACGATGGTTTTGGCCGGCATTTCGTTTTCGGAACAAAAGGTGTCGCTAAAATGTTTTGCCAGCACCAGGATGTCATGACCCCTGTCGCGCAAGGGAGGAAGCTCGATAGGAAGTCCCAGTATCCTGTAATAGAGGTCTTCTCTGAAATTCCCTTTTCTAACCTCTTCGGCAAGATTCCGATGGGTGGCCACAATAATACGTGGGGCAATTTTAATGGTAGTGTTGCCTCCGATGCGTGTCAGCTCGTTTTCCTGAAGTACTCTCAATATTTTTGCCTGCATGTTCAAGCCCATTTCGCCAATTTCATCCAGGAAAAGGGTGCCTTCGCTGGCTTGTTCAAATTTTCCAATTTTGCGGGTGTTGGCTCCTGTAAAAGCTCCTTTCTCGTAACCAAAAAGTTCGCTTTCGATTAACTCGTTTGGAATGGCAGAAACATTAACCGCTACAAAAGGTTTACTTGCCCTGCTTGAATTATAATGTATCGCTTTGGCAACCAGTTCTTTTCCGGTGCCCGTTTCTCCTGTTATTGATACGGTGATGTTGGTTTTTATGGCCCGGTTCATGAGCTTGAAAATGCGCTGCATCTCCTGGCTGTTTCCCTTTAAGATGTTGGTAAACTCGTACTTCTTTTCAATCTCTTCTTTCAGTTCTGAAAGTTCATTTTTAAGCATAAAGTTTTCCCTGATCTTGTTGGCGGCATTCCACAATCGGGTTTTTGTGTGGTCATCTTTTACAAAATAGTCGTAGGCTCCCATGCGAAGTAACTCCACGGCAGTGTTGATATCTTCCTGTCCCGAAACAATGATTACAGGAATTTCAGGACAAGTAGCGTTTATCCTTTTTAATACCTCCATCCCGGACAAATCAGGGAGCCGGTAGTCAAGCGAAATTAAATGAGGTCTAATATGAAGATGGGCCAGTGCTTCTTTTCCGGTTGAAAACAAAAATACTTCGTTATCAGGGTTTAGAGCTAAATGCCTTCGTAAAAGCTCCCCGTAAAAGGGGTCATCTTCTATCACGAAAATTTTAAACGTGTTCATTAATGTTTACCTTTTTGAGTTAAAATAGATTAGGAATTATTTTAGCTGTTTTTTTTAACGATACAAAAGTAAAATAAATAGTTGGCTAAAACAAGGAAATCGTTCTAAAAATGATAATATTTACTAAATTGGGAAAATGATTGTTTTGGTAAAGGTAATCCGGTACGAATATCAATGATGGAATAGCGTATCTTTGCCTTTGATTATGTAACTCTCACCACAAATAGAGCCTGTTGATGAAGAAAATATTTAAAATAGTTGTTGTCGTTGCTGCTGTTATACTGGGACTGCTTTTGCTTCCCTATTTTTTTGCACCGGTCTATAAATTTGAAAAGCCAACACCCTTTGAGGGTGAAAAACTATTTAATCCCTACCAAAATATGAGCGTCTCCGGTTGGTTGGCTTTGCTTGTTGACGAAAAGGTAGCAAAAAATCAAACACCGGTTGGTTGGCAGGATGGCTATTATGTTTATGCCGAACCTCAAAAAATTGTAAAGTACTCAAATTCCATGCCCGCCTATACCCATGGCTTTAATTTTTTTAAAACCCGGCAGCTTTGTATTGGTTCCGCTGAGGTTTTGTGGATTGACCTCCCGCTTTATCAAACTGCCGGCCATAAGCAATGGATTATTGACCGTTTATTGCCTTTTAACGATGTTGTGGTGTTGGAAAATCCGGGTTATGCATACAATGATTTAACCAGGTTGTCAAACTACCATTTGCTGGAAATATCAAATGGTAAAACTACATCGCTTGCCCAGTGGGACACCGTGTTAAGCGCCGGGCATCGTGTTTATATGCTGTCAGATAACCGCTTAAATAGTGACGTGCCAACCAGCTTTTCGATGGTTAATGCTCCCAATCGCAATCAGGATGAAATAGTGCACGCCTTAAAAAACGGAATCTCCTATGGTGTCAATTTTCCGTCAAAGGGAAGAGCATTGCATGATAAACAGGAGATGAAACCTGATGAATTGCCTGTACTTCAAAAGGTGAATTTGAGCGATGATAGTTTAACCATTGTGCTGAGCAAAGAAGTCGCTGCTATTCGGTTTATTCGTCAGGGGGGCGAAGTGATTAAGACAGTAACGGCTACCGATTCTGCTTGCTATGCCATACAACCCCATGATCAGTACATCAGAACAGAGGTTGATTGTAAGGATG
>JANTGU010000267.1 GCA_024762735.1 Bacteroidales bacterium
CTCCTGGCCATGGTCAACCAGGGGAGAAGTGGGCTTTAAATCGTAATTGTCAGTCAGCACATCCAAAAACTTTGCATCATCTGAACTTGCACCACTAAAATTGTTTGAAAGCGTGACTTGCGATTCATCCACGTTGATGTTGTAAAAAGCACTTTCGCCGGCATCGGTATAGCCGGGGTTTACCACCACATTATTAATAAGGTAGCCCATGTTGCTCTCGTCGTTGGCATAAGTGATACCAAACGATTTGGGACTAACGATGGTGTTGTTGTAAATTTTGTTCGGTTCATCCGCTATGGTAACAGCCTTTCCCAAATAAATGCCGTGTTTGAACGCCACGGGGTCGTTAGGCATGTAAGTTCTTCCTGCTCTAACAATCAGGTTGTTAAAAACTCTCATCGATCCAAGGCCAAAAACATCAATGCCATCGCCCTTGCCATCGTAAATTTTGTTGTTATACACGTCGGCACGGCTTCCGCCCCCTATTAAAATGCCACTCATTTGACCGTTGTGCTCAGCATAGGAGTCGTTGCGGATAATATTGTTGTAAACCTTGCAATCCTGCTCTGCCGAGCTAACCTGTATGCCATCCCATCCGGTATTTTCGATGATGTTATTATAAACCCTTGTGCCGATTAACACGTGAGGGTAAACCAACGTGTCGCAATCACCGGTAAGGTGCTGACCCGAATATTTTGAGCTGCCAATGTATAATCCTTCATCAGCCACGTCGTGTACATAACAGTCGTGAAATTTAAAGTTGTACATGGTAAACTTATCACGTGTGGAGGAGAAATTGTTGCAAGTAGGGTCGGTTTTAGCATACACACCTGCAATGGGTGTGTTGGCAATTTCCATATTTTCAATTTCCACATCAGTACTAAGGTCGTCCACGGCCAGCCCTGTACCCCCGGCCACACGCTGAACCTGAAATCCGTACTGGATAAGCTGCGAACCGGTGCCACTCACTTTGATAAACGAGCAATGTGAAATTTTTACACCATAGTAATTATCGGTATTAATAATCACCGCCCCCTCCGAGTTAACAAACTCAATAGGCATTTCAGCTGTGCCACTCACATTACGAATAAGTAAAAAATCTTTGGGTCCTCCTTTGAGGCATACCACATCGCCAGGGTGTATGGTTCCGTGTGATCCGTCGATGGTAAACATGGTGGCAGGAATTTCCACATCACAATCGCGATGTTGAGCCATTAAATAACTTGCTGACAACAATAACCCCAGCACAAATACAATGTTTAACTTTCCTCTCATAATTAAATAATTTTATCCTCGCTTGGCACGTTCCCAATTTACACTTTGCTCTTTTTTAAAATAACGCTTGATGCCCATCCAAACGGCATAATTCATCACCAAAAAGTAGTAGGGAATGTAAAGCAATTTCACTTTAATTTTTTTATTTTCAAGATACCATCCCAGCAGAGCCATCACGTAAAAGAGAATTTGCCCGTAAAACAGCAACGTGTAAAGGTTACCAAGGTTGTTGAAGCCATTTACGTACGCCAGCCACAGGTTAAGCAGGAAAATGATGGGTAGCGAGATGGGAGCCACTGTCCAACGCAACACCCTGTGTGAAATGTATTGGAAGCTAAGCGTTCCGTATTTAAACAGGTTTAACAGAGGCTTTAGCCGCACAATCGATTGGATGCCACCGGCTGCAATCCGTACTTTCCGTTTCAGCTCTTCCTTAACATTAGCCGAGGGTGCTTCAATGGCATAAGCTTCAGGATCGTATTGAATGGTATATCCCTGCATGGCAATCCGCAACGAAATGATAAAGTCATCCAGTAACGTATCTTTTTCTACCTTTTGAAACAGGTTGGTACGAACGGCAAACAACTCGCCGGCAGCGCCTACCACGGAGTATAGCTCGGCATCCCATTTTTTTAAAGTAGATTCGTATTTCCAGTAAATACCTTCCGTAGCTGCTGCCCCCGATTTATTATAAATCCGTTTTTCACCTGACACGCAGCCCACCGTAGGGTCGGAAAAAAGGTTTACAATTCGCCTGATTGATTCTGTTCCCAACATAGTATTTCCATCCGAAAAAATAACAATGGGCGTTTTAACAAAATCCATTCCTCTGTTCATGGCCCCAATCTTACCACCTCTTTCGGGGGTGTGATACACTTCCACGCCCTTGTCTGCATACTTTTTTAGCAAATCCGGGGTGCCATCGTCCGAGCCATCGGTAACCCAAACCTGTTTCACTTTATTTTGAGGATAGTCGAGGCTAAATGAGTTGTTAACCTTATCGTCAACATAATCTTTTTCGTTGTAGGCAGCTACAAAGAGGGTGACTTCCGGTTCATAGTCCGGATCAGCAATCCTGGGTTTCCCCTTGAAAATTCGCTTTAATCGAACCAGAAAAAAAAGTAGTATGCCATAACCAAGATAGGCGTAAAACACTAAAAACATTAATGTCCAAAAGAGTATCTCTATTGTTTTCATAAGCAGGATGTAAAAATGTTAAACCTTTAATACCATTCAAATATAGACAAAGTTATGAAATGTACCACCAGCATGGCCTGTTTTTCCACAAATAATTTTGCTCGGAAATGTTTTCTTCCGAAAAGTGACTACTTTTTGTTGCGAATACTTTATTAATTGAAAACACATGTTACCTTTGTCTCTCTAAAAACAGCAAATTATGGAACACAATATTGGTATAGCCGGAAACAGAGGAAAAAACCTTAAATCAGATTGTTTCGTTGAATTCGAAGCAACGGGAAGCGGTGGCATTCAGCTCGAGATTAACAGTAAAGTAGACGCCTACTATGGAGCCTCAAACAGAAAGCTTATTCACAACCTCCTTCGGTTTTTTGAAATTGAAAATGCTATTGTTCGCATAGAGGATGGCGGGGCGCTTGAGTTTGTGATGGCGGCCAGGGTGGAAGCAGCCATTAAAAAAGTATTGAAAATCGAAAAGGAATTTCTACCGCCCCTTCGTGAAGAGAACAAAGTAGCTACCGAAAAAACAGCCTTTCGCTTTTCGAGGCTCTACCTGCCCGGTAACTCGCCCAAGCTGATGATCAATGCAGGAATACATCACCCCAACGGGTTGATATTGGATTTGGAAGATGCCGTAGCACCTGACAAAAAGTTTGAAGCCCGGTTTTTGGTACGCAACGCGTTGCGAACCTTGCACTTTTATGGTGCCGAGCGGATGGTTCGTATCAACCAGGGTGACCGTGGATTGGAGGATTTAACTTACCTCGTGCCCCACTATCCCAATCTTATCCTGGTACCAAAATGCGAGAGCGCTGATGATATCCATGCTATTAATAAGGTAATAGATGCATTAAAAAAGGAACACCATATTACCATGCCCATCTGGTTGATGCCCATTATTGAAAGTGCCAAAGGGGTGATGGAAGCCTATAACATTGCCCGTGCAGCTGATAATATTGTGGCGATGGCCATTGGACTGGAGGATTATACTGCTGATCTTGGCACCCGTCGCACCAACGAAGGAACAGAATCCTTTTTTGCCCGTAGCGTGGTGGTGAATGCTTGTCGTGCTGCGGGAATTCAACCCATCGATTCCGTTTTTTCTGACGTGGCCGACATGGAGGCGCTGGCCGCTAATGTGAGAACCTCTAAATCGTTAGGATTTGATGGCATGGGCTGCATTCATCCGCGACAAATCAACGTGATTCATGAAAACTTTGCCCCCGTAGATCAGGAAATTGAAAAAGCTAAAAAGATTTACCTTGCTTTTAAAGAAGCAGAAACAAAAGGGCTGGGGGTGGTTTCGCTGGGTTCAAAAATGATTGACCCACCCGTGGTAAAAAGGGCTGTTACCACCATTGAACTGGCTATCAACACTGGAAAATTGGAAAGGGATTGGGAAAAGAAATAGATTCTTTATAGTAAAAATGACGTTGTATAAAGGTAAATATCA
>JANTGU010000268.1 GCA_024762735.1 Bacteroidales bacterium
CGCGTTGTTTTTCACATAGGCTTCAAACACCAACTCGAAGTCACCACCGGCATCGCCATAAACTCCTACTGTATCAGGTAATTTTTCACCATTCCAATACAATTCAATATCCTGTGCATGCACCGATACTGCCATTGCTATTAATAAGGTGATAGATAATAAAATTTTTTTCATCATAATTTGGGTTTTAATGTAACATCGATTTCTATTCAATAATTATTCCAAAAATAATAAAATACCCTGGTTCAATCATATTCTTAAAGAAAATTAACGAATTTAGGGTTACTATGCAGACATCAGGTGGCGGGGTAAGGTTGCCTGATGGTTTCATTGTGAGAAAATGTGGTCATATTTTGAGAAACATAATCAACCTTTTACATATAACAATTGTCATACGATTAGTTTGCTTATTTTAGCGACGAAAAATAGTTAATCATAAAACCTTCTTTATTCATGAAAAAATTTACACTTTTGGTCTTGTCCACCTTGATGGTTATAGCAATATCTTTCGGCCAATCGCAGCGAATGGTGCTTGCCGAAGAATTTACCAGTTCCACTTGTGGCCCTTGTGCCAGTCAGAACCCAGCTTTTGATGCTTTGCTTGCACAAAACGCCGACATTATAACATCCGTAAAGTACCACATGAGCTGGCCTTCGCCGGGCAACGACCCCATGTATTTGCAAAACCCGGCCGACAATAACGCGCGACGTGCCTATTACGGTATTAATTCAGTGCCTCATGTACACATGGATGGCGACTGGTGGAACGGAATGCCTTCGCAGGTAAACCAGGCCAGAATTAATATGGCAGCGGCTATACCGTCACCTTTTAGCATTCAGGTTCAACATCAACTCTCCCCCAATGCCGATTCAATATACATTACTACCCTGATTGATGTCACCGACAACGTATCTTCGGGAGACTTAAGAGCATTTGTAGTGGTTATTGAAAAGCATATTCACTTCAATTCGCCTCCCGGAACCAATGGAGAACGTGACTTTTACAACGTGATGAAAAAAATGCTGCCCACCAATACCGGAAAAACCCTTCCCGCTTCTTTTACAACGGGTGAATACATGATATTAACCAACAAATGGGCTTTGGAAAATGTTTACGATAACGATGAACTGGCCGTTGTGGTCTTTATTCAGGATTATGCCACCAAAGAGGTCTATCAAGCTGCCGTGAGCTCAACCAATGCATTAACCCCGTTATTTACAAACGATGCCGAGCTTACCAATGTGTATTATGCTACCGACAAAAACTGTAGCGGCACCATGGCTCCCAAGTTTAAAATCAGGAACAACGGTTCCGATGCCATCACCTCCATGGATGTTCGTTACTTTATTAATGGTGGCGACACTACCACCATTAACTGGACAGGCAACCTTGACTTTTTAGATGTGGCCGAAATCCAACTTCCACAACTATCATTTCCTGTGGAAGACACCAACCATCTTGTGGTTGAAATTGCTTCGGTAAATGGTACAAGCGACGATTACCCGGCCAACAACAACAAGGATCACGAGTTTTACAGAGCTGATTTTCTGGGCGAACCGGCTGTCATGTTTTTAGGCCTTGATGACAATCCTGAACAAACAACCTGGAAGCTGTTTAATTACGCCGGGGATGTTGTTCAGGAAGGTGGCCCCTATTCCGACCCAAACAGCATCCAGACTATTATTCTGGGATTTACATCCTCAAGCTGCTATCGCTTAGAAGTGTATGATTCAGGAAACGACGGCCTCACCGGAAATGGGTTTTATCAGGTTGTATATGGTACTAACTCAACAGCCTTTACCGGTGGTGATTTTGCCGATAAAGATGTGAACGAGATTACTTACGACATCGTGGGTATTGACGAGCAAGAAGCAGTCGTCAACCTTAAAGTATATCCCAATCCTGCTTCCGACAATCTTTCAGTATCGTTTACCCAAAATAACAGCCGGCCGGTAAGTGTTCTGCTTTATGATATGCTGGGAAAAGTAATACAGGAAAACAATTTGGGCTTACAACCTGCAGGTTCATTATCTGCCACTTTTAACGTAAGTAACCTCGAAACAGGTGTTTACATCGTGAGAGTACGCTCCGGGGAAAAAGCCTATTTTAACAAGGTGTTTGTAAAATAACCTGTTTTTAATTTCCAAAAAAAATAGTTTTGTAAAAAGCGGTCTGAGGTTTCAGGCCGCTTTTTTTATTCGTAATAATAAACTCTTTTTACTCTACGCGAAATACGGCTTAAAATTTCATAGGTAATGGTTCCCGCTTTTTTAGCAATTTCGCGTATGGGATGGTTGGCATCAAAAACTACCGCATCATCTCCTTCCACCGCATCAATGCCGGTAAGATCAACCATGCACATATCCATACAGATATCTCCAATAATGTTCGCCGGACGGTTTTTGATCCACAAACTGAGTTTACCGTTACCCAAATTACGCATCAGCCCATCGGCATAGCCCACCGAAACAATACCCACGTTGGTATCCTTTTCAGCTATCCAACTTCGGTTATAGCTTACCGACTCCCCTTTTTTCACCATCTTAATTTGCGAAACAGACGAACGAAGGCAAACCACATTATCCAAAGTGTCGCCAACCACCTTCTCGGTGCCGTACAAACCAATGCCCAGCCGTACCATATCAAAGTGTGCTTCCGGAAATCTTATGATGCCGGAAGAATTGACAATATGCTTTAACACCTTATGACCGGTAGCAGCAATAACTTTGGAAGCCATCGCGTTAAACAGGTCAATTTGTCCTCTGGTAAAATCATCAAAGTCAGGTTTATCGCTGGCAGACAGGTGAGAGAATACCGACTGTACATAGATTAACTCATTATCTTTAAGTCTGTCAATTAGAGCATCAATCTCGTCAGGACCAAACCCCAGCCTATGCATGCCGGTATCTAATTTAAGGTGAATCTTTACCGGTTTGTTTAACGGGATTGAGCTCCCTTTGATAGACTCCTCCAACATTTTCAACGCTCTAAAATTGAAAATCTCAGGTTCAAGCTGATGTTTGATCATGGTATCAAACGCGTAAGCTTCGGGATTCATAACCATGATGGGCAAATTTATCCCCGATTTACGCAGCTCTACCCCTTCGTCAGCATAGGCAACAGCCAGATAATTTACCTGATGATATTGCAAAACATTGGCAATCTCGAAACTCCCGCTTCCATACGAAAAAGCTTTGACCATGGCCATGACCATGGTCTCGGGTTTGAGCAACGAGCGATAATAGTTAAGGTTATTAATCAGTCCATTCAAATTAATTTCGAACACGGTTTCGTGCACCTTCTGTTGCAATAACTTGTTTATCTGCTCAAACTCAAACACCCTTGCCCCTTTTAACAGGATGGTTTGATTGGCAAAGTGGGTAAAAGAGTAGTTGTTGATGAATTCAGCAGTGGATTCAAAAAAATGTGACTCTATCTCAAACCGTGCTGCTTGTCGCGAAATGGCAGGGCCAATTCCAATCAACCTTGTAACGTTGTTTTTAACCAGCATGTTATTAACCTCGGTGTAGAGGTCAATATCGGAGCGTCCACTCTGCAATATATCCGATAAAACCACCACCTTTTCGTTATGCTGATTTTGTTGGTTGATAAAATCGATGGCGATACTTAATGAGTTGATATCAGAGTTGTACGAGTCGTTGATAATGGTACAGTTGTTAATTCCCTCTTTAAGCTCCAGACGCATTGCCACAGGGTTCAGCAACTTCATTTTGTCCGAAATATACTCCTGATTGTAACCCAGATAGAGCAAGGCAGCCCAGCAGTGCATGGCATTTTCTACCGATGCATCATCGATAAAAGGAATCTCAACAGAAAGCAATTCATTTTGATAACCGACCCTAATAATAGTTTGCTTGTTTTCTTTTGTGATACTTTTGAT
>JANTGU010000269.1 GCA_024762735.1 Bacteroidales bacterium
CTTGTTTTCTTCATCAATATGAAGGATGATTTCGGTTCCACGATCTTTTTTCTTTCCTTCGGTGATGGTGTACTCGGGACTGCCGTCGCATTCCCAGTGAACAGCTTTGGTTCCGGGGCCTTTTTTGTAGGTTTTGGTATTGATTTCCACTTTTTCAGATACCATAAATGCCGAGTAAAACCCAAGGCCAAAATGTCCGATGATGGATTTTTGATCCTCCTCTGAAATATTTTTAAATTTTTCGATAAACTCTTCAGCAGAAGAAAAAGCAATTTGAGTGATGTATTTTTCCACTTCGTCGGCGGTCATACCAATACCCCTGTCGATAACTTTCAGGGTTTTCTTTTTCTTGTCAACTTCTACCTTGATGGTAAGGTCGCCCAGTTCCTCTTTAAATTGCCCGATTGAAGCCAGAGCCGATAATTTCTGCGTGGCATCTACCGCGTTAGAAACCAGCTCTCTTAAAAATATTTCGTGATCAGAATAGAGGAATTTCTTGATGATTGGAAAGATGTTTTCCGTTGTGACGCCAATTTTTCCTTGTCTTTTTTCCATGATTTTTTCGTTTATGTTTGGCTTCGTCAATGACAAAACCTATGCCAAGGGAGTGGGGGTGACAAAATGTCTTTTTCCTGCACTTTAACCGATATTCACGAAAAAATGAGTGTTTAAAAAATAAGGTTGATCAGCTTTTGAACGTTGTTGCCATTGTTATAAATAAGTCCCAGAAGACGTTTGCGCTCTTCGATATCAGCATCAGTAAATGACTTTGTAAAAAGCGCTTTGATGGTACGCTTCATTTCGGGTGCTTCATTCGCAGTGATAGTGAGTTGGTCAAGTTTGCTGCCCGACAGCATTTTGTCATTGACGAGGCAAAACCGTCCGTTATACAACGTGTTGAGCAGTTTTAATTTTAAGCCTGTTGCCTGTGCTGTAATGGCCACGTTGATATGAGCCTCGGCAATTAATTGTTCCAATACGCCATCATCGGGGTTCTCTATTAGTTCAATATTAGGATAACTTTTGATCAGTTGTACCAAATGGCGCGGTGGATTCAGTCCGGCTACTTTTAATGCGTAGGGAAGGTCGTTAAACACTTTCGTGGCTAAATATTTTACGGCATTATAATTTTCAGATACTGACAAGTTACCATGGTAAAGCACGTAATTGCCTTTGCCGATTTTCGAGCTTATTTGCGTGTGAGGATGAAAAGCCGGAATAAATTCAACCTTGTCGAATTTTGACAAAAAATATTTATAGTCATTTTTCGAAATGGCAATCAGGGCATCGGCTTTGTCCAGGGTGGGCTCATATCTTTTCAGCTTGGCGGCTTCATTAAAAAAGTAGTATTTTTTAAAGAGGTCGGTTTCGGCTTTGCCAAGGTTTTGATAGTAGTCGTGCTCAATATTATGGGTGCGAACCAGTCGTTTTCTTCCAGTAAACCTTGGGTCGATAAGCAGCCCGCTGGTATGGATGCCTTCCATTAAAATGGGATAGTTATCTTTTAAGAGGTTGGTGGCCAGCTCTTCTGATACGCGCGTACTGACAATGTAAGGAATGTTTTTAAAAAGATGTTTTTTCGAGATGTCTCTTTTATAATAGTGTACCTTGTGAAACAGTTTTTGCAGGGTGCCGTTGTACGACCTGCCGTACTCAAAACAGTGAAGATGAACTTGAATGCCTTTTTCTGATAGCTCTTTGGCCTTATAAAAAACATCAATAACCCCGCCGTAATTAGCGGGCCACGGTATATCAAACGAAATGATATGAAGATGTTTTTCAGGCATATTTGCTGTAAACTTGTTTAATGGTTTCCGACTCCTTTTCCCAGGTCAAATTTTCCGCGGCAAAGGTAAGATTCCTTTTCCAATTATTTAGCCGGGTTTTGTTATTCATTATCTCATTTACCTTCTTGCTGATTTCTATCGGTTTGTGGCCGGGGATGAAATCACCAATGTCATACTGCTCAATTATTTTTCGTATCTCGGGTAAATCGGAAGCCAGTACGGGAATCCCCGCCTGGATGTAGTCAAAAATTTTGTTGGGGAGACTGTAACGGTAATTGAGGTTGGTGTCTTTATCCAGTGTTAATCCCATATCGGCATTGGCTGTAAATTGCATCAGACTGTTATAAGGCTGGCGCGGCTTGAAAATTACTTTGCCCTTGATGTCGGGGTGTTGTGCCATGGATTGAAGGATGTCAATCACATCGCCGCTGCCCACTATGAGCAGTATGGCACCTTCGATATATTGCATGGCTTCCACCATCTCTTCGGAGCCGCGGTCGATGTTGATGCCCGATCCCTGCAGAATCATGATGAATTTATCCTCGGGCAGGCCCAGCTCTTTTCTTGATTTTGTTTGATTCACCGTTTTTTTAAAAGGGATGTTTCTGACCACGTGTACTTTTTTGCCGTAATCTTTTTCAAACAAATGGGCAATGGATTGGTTAACCGTGAAAACATCTGTTAGTCTCGGAAATATTGACTTTTCAATACGTTTCCAGATTTTTTGAACGAAAGGACGGTTGACCAGCTCGGGGACTTCGGTAAAATATTCATGACTATCATACACAAGCGGCTTGTTCTTTATGCGGCTTATCAGATAATTGGGTAGCAGGGTATCGAGGTCGTTGGAGGTTAATAAATCGAATTTATGGGTCAACAGAAAAAAGAACAGCCGGATATTAAATTCAGCATAAAAAAACGGGCCTTTTGTAAATAGGAGCTTCATTCTATGGTGGCCGTACGGGCGCTTGTCCATGGGGAGGCTATCCGGTAACCTTCTGCCAACAAGCAGTACCTCAAAACCTAATTCTGACAGGGTTAGACAGGTTTTGTGAACCCGCTGGTCAGTTACCAGGTCGTTTACCACTGATACAATTATCCTTTTGCTCAAAACAAAATATTAATGCTGTAAAAATAGGCTATATATTTTTAAACATCAAAAGTTATAAAATATTGCATACAACCTTCTATCTTTGCAAAATGGTTGTAAAAAACGACATCTCGCTCCAGGCGTATAATACTTTTGGTATGGATGCACGGGCACGCTATTTTGCTGAAATCACTTCTGTTTCAGACTTGGATGAAGCCCGTTTGTTTGTGAAGAACCGAAAGGTACCGTTCTTAATATTGGGGGGCGGAAGCAATGTGTTGTTTGCCGGTAATTTTGATGGCATGGTTTTATTAAACCGAATGGAAGGAATTGAAGTAACGGATGAAACAGACGGTTATCTATGGCTGCGAGTAAAGGGTGGACAACCCTGGCCCGAGTGGGTTGACTATTGCGTGGAACGGGGATTGGGTGGTGTTGAAAACCTAAGTAACATTCCCGGAACTGTCGGGGCAGCACCTATTCAGAACATCGGGGCGTACGGTGTTGAGGTGAGAGAGGTTATTGAAGAGGTGGAGGTATTTGATTTAATTACCGGTGAGATAAGTACTTTTGCAAATAAGCAATGTGAGTTTGGTTACCGGAGCAGTGTTTTTAAAACCTGGCTAAAGGGGCGCTATTTTGTGGTTTCGGTAAAATTTAAGTTGTCGAAAAACCCTAAAGTTAATTTAAGTTATGCGCCGTTAAAAGAGATGTTTAAAAGCCGGAGGGCAGATGCAGTAAGCGTTAAAGAGGTCTCGGAAGCCGTCAAGAAAATCAGAAAATCGAAGTTGCCCGATCCGTCAGTAATTGGCAACGCGGGTAGTTTTTTTAAAAACCCTGTGGTTGATGGTAAAAAATTGGAACGTCTGCTTGAAAGCTATCCTAATATGCCGCGTTATCCATTTGGACCCGGATATAAGCTGGCTGTCGGTTGGCTGATTGAGCAGTGCGGTTGGAAAGGTAAAAGGGTTGGTTATGCAGGCATTCACGATAAACAGGCGTTGGTGATTGTCA
>JANTGU010000270.1 GCA_024762735.1 Bacteroidales bacterium
AGCCGAAGCTCGGGGTCTTTGTCAAGAATTTTCTCGGCGAGCGCCCGGGTTTTCCCCACCAGAACACCATCCTTGGCAAGGTTAACAATTTTAAATTCTATCATTCCCGACTGACGCGTTCCCTGCATATCACCGGGGCCACGCAGCTTTAAATCGGCTTCGGCTATTTCAAATCCGTCGTTGGTTTTTACCATGATTTCCAACCGCTTTCTGCCTTCGTTGGAAAGCTTGTGCCCCGACATTAATATACAGTACGATTGATCGGACCCACGTCCTACCCTACCCCGCAGCTGGTGCAGTTGCGAAAGGCCAAACCGCTCGGCATTTTCGATAACCATCACCGAAGCATTGGGCACGTCCACCCCTACCTCAATCACCGTGGTGGATATCATGATGTCTGTTTTACCTTCCACGAAACGTTTCATTTCGTACTCTTTGTCTTCGGGTTTGAGCCTTCCATGCACCACGCTCACCTGGTAATCAGGCAGCGGAAAATCACGCTGTATCTGCTCAAAGCCATCCATCAGGTTTTTTAAATCGAGCGTTTCCGATTCGCTAATCAATGGATAAACCACGTAAATTTGTCTGCCCTTTTTAATCTGCTCGCGCATAAAGCCAATAACACGTAGCCGGTTATTATCGAAAAAATGAAGGGTTTTCACCGGTTTTCTGCCAGGTGGCAACTCATCAATCACAGACACGTCCAAATTACCATACACGGTCATGGCCAGGGTGCGCGGAATAGGGGTTGCCGTCATGACCAGTACATGAGGCGGTGAGGTGTTCTTTTTCCAAAGACGGGCTCTTTGTGCCACCCCGAAACGATGCTGTTCGTCGATGATAACCAATCCCAGATTATTAAATGCCACGGCATCTTCTATCAAAGCATGCGTCCCTATAAGCAGCTGCATTTTGCCCTGCTGCAAACGCTCGTGAATTATTTTACGCTGTGCTTTTTTGGTGGATCCGGTCAACAACCCGACCTCCACATCCATCTCGCGTACCATGTGAGTGATGGAGTGAAAATGTTGTGTGGCTAATATCTCGGTAGGTGCCATCAAGGCTGCCTGAAAACCGTTATCGATAGCAATAAGCACCGACATAAGCGCCACCAGGGTTTTCCCGCTGCCCACATCACCCTGCAAAAGCCGGTTCATTTGCTTGCCTGATTTCATATCCAGACGAATCTCTTTAATCACCCGCTTTTGCGCGTTGGTCAATTCAAAGGGAAGATGCTGATGATAAAAATCGTTAAAGAAATCACCCACGATACTAAATACATGACCTCGAACACTTCGCTGAATGATAATTTTTTCTTTTAGCATTTGAAGCTGTACAAAAAGCAGTTCTTCAAATTTAAGCCGAAGTTCGGCTTTCTTAATCATGGCAGGTGTCCGGGGGAAATGAATGTTCATCATAGCCTCGCGGCTCGAGAGCAACTTGTAATGTGAGATTAAGTAATCGGGCAGGGTTTCCGGCAGCACATCCAGCAGCTGTGCCAGCAGCAGTTTCATCAACCGGGCGATGGCACGGGTTCCCAACCCCATATTTTTCATCTTCTCCGAAGTGCGATAGATGCCTTCCAGCCGGTCTCCCTGAATCAACGGAGCACCTTCCTCCACATCTTCCACCTCGGGGTGCACAAAATTAAAGCGGCCTTTAAACACCGAAGGCTTCCCAAAAATAAGATACTCTTTCCCTGGCTCAAAACGATTTTTTACCCATTGCAACCCTCTAAACCATACCAACCCAATGGAACCTGTTTCATCGGTAAAGGTAGCGGTTATGTACCTGGTGCGTTTGTCGCCCACGGGCGTTACATTGGTTACCTTACCTTTTAACTGGAACCACGTAGTGTCCGTGGTGATGTCTTTTACCTTGTAAAACTTGCTCTTATCCACGTACCTGAACGGAAAGTAGTTGAGCATGTCCTCGTAAGTAACAATGTCCAGCTCCTTTTTTAGCAGTTCCGCCCGCTTGGGACCCACCCCTTTTAAATAGGTAATATTGGTTTCGAGTAAATTATTCATTTAGCGCAAAGGTAAAAAACCGGAGCAAAAAAAAACTCTTCGTTGCCGAAGAGTTTTTATTATTTAATTATATCTTGATGATTCTAAGGAGATAATGCTAACTATTAATATTCCCAAAGAAACTGTTCAAAATTGAACATTTCATCTTTGATACGTTTTGATTCGAGCAGGGCATCCACACCGGTAGCGTATTGCGAAATACGGCGATCGAACACGTTTTGTTCCTTGTAGATGTAGCTATCGAACAGCCTTTTGATAAAGACTTCGTCAAACGAAAGACGCATGGCCGAGTTAGCGGCATTGAAAACAAACGAGTTGGCCAGCACCGGACGGGCTTCGGCATAAGAAAACCAAAACAAAGGCTCTGTTCCTTCTTCGCCGTTACGCTCTTTGATAATCACCGGGCACATGTCTAAAATACGAACCATCATTTGCGACCGTTGCTTATCAAAATACCAATCTTCCTTGATACGCAGGCGCATAATCCTGGTAGGGTCGAAATTCGAATAGATTACTGTGTCATACTCATCATACGGCGGATAAGGACGACGCATGGTGGCGTAAGTAGTATCTATCTGCCTTCCTACCACCTCATTGTAGGTAACGGGAATCAGTAACTCATCCGTATTATTGATGTCGTAAGCAGTAATTTCACCCTCCTTAACAGCATCCAGAATGGTAACCGTAAACGATTTCCAGTTTTGCTGGGTTTCGAGGGGGTAATAGAGTTTTTGGTTGAATTTTTGACGGAAATCGATTTCACGCCAGATTCTTTTCGACCACATCACGTCAGCCTTACGCACCGTTGGCAAAGGAGCCGGTTTTAAATTCTCACCATCTTTGTTAACATACACCTGATCGAGAGGCTGGTCATCCACAATCTGTGCAAACACCCCGCTTCCCAACAGTATGGTGAAAGTAACAAGTGCCACAAAAAACTTTTTCATATCTTTTAAATAATTTATTATTTCAATTCGAGGTTGACGGGGTTCAAGCTTCTCTTGGTACCGTCAGGACCTTTAGCCTGGATGTTCTCAAAAAAGAACTTCTGTTTTCTTTTCCCGCTTCTGATCCTTTTGATAATATCGTTCGAGAAGGTATTACCATTGGCCTTAATGGTAAAAAAGTCACCATTAATAAGCGTTGTAAAGGAGTAGGAAGTAATTTGGAAATATAGGTCAAACTCAAAACCGCGCATTTCAGGAATAATAGCCCCGGCAGCCAACAGTTGGTTTTTGTCAATGACACCACCCGTCATACCTGCAATAGTAGCGGTTGGATCGGGAACACGTTTAACACGGAAGTCAACCGAACCCAAATTGTATGGTTTGTTGTCAATTTTTGTTGTAGCCGAAACGGTAACATTTTTTAATCCCTTGGGAACTTCAACAATCCACTGACCTTTATTTTTAGGATCTTTATACAACTTACCCTTCGAAATTACCGGGCTAACTTTATCACTAGCCATTCCCGCCGCTGAGATAGATACCGGGTTTTTTACCCCGATGTAAAACACATTCATTTTCAAGGGGGAAACGGTTAACGACGGGGGGGCTACCAAATAGGAACTGCTAAACTCGTATTGAACCTCTTGATTTGTCTTGGGGTCAATCATTTCGATTATCCCCGCGTATTTCTTTTCCCCTTCAGTATTGGCGGGAAATTCCAGTTTGACCGTACCTTCGGCACCCGAAATCTTTTTTGCCCTTTTTTTATAATCCGGCTTCCACTTATCAACCCCTGTTACATAATAAACATCCGGTTTGGTTTTAGTATCGTAAGCTGCTACCAACACCTCAGCTTCATACTTCTTATTCTTTAAAACATACGTGTTTTTTGGAATCACCTT
>JANTGU010000271.1 GCA_024762735.1 Bacteroidales bacterium
ACCCCAAAAGGCGATACCCAGGAGTTTGATAACCTGAAAGCCGATGTGCAGCAGTTGTACAATGCCCAAAAGAGTTTGGTTACCAAAATTATTGCCGAAGCCAAAAAAATGCTGCAGGATCGTACCAACTCCGATAATGTGAAAAAAGCCGGTGAACTGTTGCTGCGTGCTTATCACGGGTTGCCTAAAAACAAGGCGCTTATTAAGCTGCTCTCGGAGGAGGGTAACAAGGCACTGATGCAAAAAACTGAAAGCTTTTATTTGCAGGAGCAGGCCAAAAATATGCACATCATCAACGATGAGCTTTACTTTGTAATTGAAGAGCAGCACAACTCGGTGGACATCACCGAAAAGGGTATCGACCTGCTTTCAAAATCATACAACGAGGAAAACTTTTTTATCCTTCCCAACATTGCCGAAGAAATCAACGCGCTGGAAGCTCAAAATCTTGATGAAAAAGAAAAACTTGAAAAGAAAAGCGAGCTGATAAAAGATTATTCTTTAAAATCGGAACGCGTGCACACGGTTATCCAGCTGTTGAAGGCGTACACCCTTTTTGAAAAAGATGTAGAGTACGTGATTATGGACAACAAAATTAAAATTGTTGACGAGCAGACTGGCCGTGTGATGGAAGGGCGTAGGTATTCCGACGGACTCCACCAGGCTATCGAAGCCAAGGAGAACGTGAAGGTGGAAGCCGCTACCCAAACCTATGCTACCATTACCTTGCAGAACTATTTCAGAATGTATAAAAAGCTGTCGGGTATGACCGGTACGGCCATTACAGAAGCCGGCGAGTTGTGGGATATCTACAAACTGGATGTGGTTGAAATTCCCACCAACAAACCCATCCTCCGCGACGACAGGGAAGATTTGGTTTACAAAACCAAGCGCGAAAAGTACAACGCGGTGATTGATGAAATCGAAAGGCTGGTCAATGAAGGAAGGCCTGTTTTGGTGGGTACCACCTCGGTGGAGATTTCGGAATTGTTAAGCCGTATGCTGAACCGGAAACATATCAAACATAACGTACTGAATGCAAAGTTGCACCAGCGTGAAGCCCAAATTGTGAAGGAAGCCGGTGAAGCGGGCACGGTAACCATTGCTACCAACATGGCGGGTCGTGGTACCGACATTAAATTGGGCGAGGGAGTTAAAGAGGCCGGAGGTCTGGCCATTGTGGGTACCGAGCGACACGAGTCGCGACGGGTTGACCGTCAGTTGCGTGGACGTGCCGGTCGTCAGGGCGACCCCGGCAGTTCGCAGTTTTATGTGTCGCTGGAAGATGACCTGATGCGTATGTTTGGCTCGGGCCGTATTGCCGGTATGATGGACAAGCTGGGATTGAAAGAGGGGGAAGTTATTCAGCATAGCATGATTACCAAATCCATCGAAAGAGCCCAGCGAAAAGTGGAAGAAAATAACTTTGGTATTCGTAAAAAACTGCTGGAATACGATGACGTGATGAACTCTCAACGAGAGGTGATTTACAAGAAACGTCGTCACGCGCTGTTTGGCGAGCGTCTGGCCGTTGATGTGGCCAACATGATTTACGACCTTTGTGAACAGGTGGTGCTCGAGTCGCTGGAAAACGGTGATTACGAAAATTTCAAGCTGGAACTCTACCGAACCCTGGCTACCGAAGCGCCCGTTGATGAAAAAGAATTTCTACAATCCTCGGCCGATCAGCTGACCGAGCAGCTTTATAAGAAAGTGTATAAAGAGTACACCGATAAGCGTGAGCGCCTGATGAAAAATACACTTCCCGTGGTTAAGGACGTGTACGAAAATCAAAAACAATACGAAAACATTGCTATTCCGTTTACCGATGGCAATAAGCAAATGCAGGTAATCGCCAACCTTAAAAAATCGGTGGAATCGGAGGGAAGAGAGATTCCGCTGGCATTTGAAAAAGGGATTGTGCTGGCAACCATCGATGAAGCTTGGAAAGAGCACCTGCGCGAACTGGATGATTTGAAACAGTCGGTTCAAAATGCCTCCTACGAGCAAAAAGATCCTTTATTGATTTATAAATTCGAGTCGTTTGAACTCTTTAAAAAGATGATTCAAAAAATTAACAAGGATGTCGTTTCATTCTTGATTAAAGGTGACATATTAATTCAAAACCAGGGTGTTTTGCAGGAAGCCAAAATCCCGCGCGGGCTCGACCGCTCGCAAATGAAAGAGGAGCGGGGTGACATGCTTTCACAAGCCCACAGCGACACGCAGGCCGCCGAGCAGGCAAAGCCACAGCCCATTAAAGTGGAGAAAAAAGTGGGACGTAACGACCCTTGCCCGTGTGGTAGTGGAAAAAAATATAAAAACTGTCACGGAAAAAATGTTTAATTTTAGCCAAAACTTTTTTGTATGAATTCACCTTATAGATTATCTACGGTGTTGCTGGTGCTGCTCGTCGCGCTCTCGGCATCCAATTGCAACAAAACACCCAACCCGCCACCGGATAACATTTTTTCCTACCGCGACCCCATCGAAAACCCGCCTGACGAGTTTAAAATATCTTTTGATATTTCGCAGCTGGGCGATAAAATAGCGACGGTTAAATTTGCCGATAGTACTGTATGGACCATCACAAATCAAGGCGATTCCAGGGTATCATTCTATATTCAGAATCCTGAAGGTGAAAAACAAGGTATCAACAGTTCAGTAACTTACGGGCTTCGAGGAGGGGTTTGGTATCAGTTTATAGCAAACAACAACAACCACACCGAGCTGCGTGATTTCTTTTGCAAGCTGACAAAGCAGCAAGACGCGTATGAAGGTTTTGTGCCGAAATTTTAAGACAGGGGGTTACTTGTCAGACCACATGCATCAATCACTAATTTCACGTGTATGAAAAAATATTTAACGCTTTTGTTTTTGCTTGCATTTTTCATGATGCATAATAGCTTTGCCCAGGCCCCTTCGCCAGGGGTAAAAAAAGCCAAACGGCCAAAAGTAGGACTGGTGTTAAGCGGTGGTGGTGCCAAGGGTTTTGCTTATATCGGATTGTTTAAAGTGCTTAAGGAAGTGGGGCTGCACATCGACTATGTGGCAGGCACCAGCATCGGAAGCATCATGGCCGGGTTTTATGCTGCCGGATATGATCCTGACTCTTTACCGCCCATTGTTAGAGCCCAGGACTGGGATAAAGTGATGACCGATGGTATCGACCGAAAGTACATTCCCTTTATCGATAAGGAAATGGGTAATAAATTGGTAATTACGCTTCCCATCGAAAAAAAGAAAAAAGGCGTTTCGTTGATGTCCTCATTGTCAGAAGGGCAGAATGTTGATTTGTTGTTAAATCGCTTCTTCGGATCGCAATACAAGGTTACGGATTTTAGTAAACTGCCGGTTCCGTTTTTTTGCGTGGCAACCGATCTGTTTACAGGAGATGCCGTGCTTCTTGACTCGGGAAATATGGTCAAATCTATCCGCGCCAGCATGTCGATTCCGGCATATTTTAATCCGGTTAAAATTGGGGACAACTATTTGGTTGATGGAGGTGTTGTGAATAACTACCCGGTCAAAGACATGAAAGATCGTGGAGTTGATTATGTTATCGGTGGAGATGTGCAGCAGGGCTTGGCGCATGATATAAATAAACTTAGTACTGTAACTGATGTTATTATGCAAATTACAGGTTATCATGCTGTAAGAGCCAATGAAGAGGGCATGGCCAATACCGATTTGTACATCCATTTTGACATGGGCAAATACGATATGATGAGCTTTAACGATTACGATTCAATCATGGCCATTGGTGAGCGGACTGCAAGAGCGCATTACGACGAGCTTAAAGCATTGGCTGATTCGTTGAATGCCATTGAGTACGTTCCCGGCAACAGGTTTGATGGTAAGCCCCTTGATTCT
>JANTGU010000272.1 GCA_024762735.1 Bacteroidales bacterium
TTATTCTGGGATATCACAATGGGCAAATGAAGGTGACCGGTTTTGAGTGCCTCGTGGGAGGGCTACCCAAAGTTAAAAAGTGGCCTTTTAGCTACAAAGCACCCTTTTCACCCATCGATGTTATTGAAGAATATACCCGCCCGGCACGCTATGTAGAACATGGCCAACTGGTAGTTCGCGAACCACTTACCGATTGCGAATATGTGACATTTGACAAGGTAGGAACACTGGAATCGTTTAACTCCGATGGTCTCCGCACGCTCATTGACACCCTGCCGCAAATCCCCAACATGAAAGAAAAAACCTTGCGCTATCCCGGTCATGTAGAATACATTAAAGTGTTAAAAGAGAGTGGGTTTTTTAGCACCCGCCCGGTAACGGTTGCCGGACAAGAAATCTCACCACTGGAGTTTACCAGTACTATTTTGTTTAACGAATGGAAATTGGGTGAAACAGAAGAGGAGATAACCGTGATGCGCATTACCGTGAAAGGAGATCATAAAAAAGTGGTGTACAACTTATACGACGAGTACGACCCTGTAACACAAACCTCTTCGATGGCACGAACTACGGGCTATACAGCTACTGCTGTCGCTAACTTGTTTTTGGAAGGGTTGTTCAACGAAAAAGGAGTATTCCCCCCCGAGTTGGTTGGAAAAAACGAAGCTTGCTATCATTACATCCTTTCCTATCTTGAAGCACGGAAGGTTCACTACCAAATAGAAGAGAGGGAAGTTGATTGAAAAAAATCGTCCGGATTGCAAATCCGGACGAGCAGTAAGTCGTCCCCTGAGTAAAGTCGTCCCCCGACTCAAAGTCGGGGGACGACTACACAGCATGTCTATTTTGCCAATTCTTTCATCATTTCGTTAACCACCACGGTTGCATCTTCTTTAATGTCAAGGATGGTGGCATCCAGCATGTAACACGGCGTCGTAAAAACGTTATACCGGTGATCGTGAACCACCATGCCGTGCGTACTAACCAAGTGTTTGCTGCCCATCTTTTCGATGGCTTCGGCCGTACCCGGGTCGTTGCCAATGGTGACTTCCACCCCTTCGATAACTTTAGCCACTACTGCCGGAGAAATACAAAGCGCCCCAATGGGTTTGTGCAGTGCCAGGGTGCTTTTGATGGATGCTTCCACTTCGGGATTTACCCTGGCATCAGGACCATCAAATGCAACCGTTGAGAGGTTTTTAGCAGCACCAAATCCGCCCGGAAAAATCAAGGCATCAAACGCTTCGGCCTTATATTCCGACAATGGTTTAATTTCACCGCGGGCAATACGGGCCGACTCAATCAACACGTTTCGGCTTTCATTCATCTCCTCCCCGGTAAGGTGGTTGATTACATGATATTGGGGAATATCCGGTGCAAAACACTGGTAATCGGCTCCTGCCTCTTTAATGGCCAACATGGTCATGGTAGCTTCATGAATTTCGGCACCATCAAAAACCCCGCATCCTGACAAAACCACAGCAAATATTTTCTTTTCCATGATACTTATATTTTAAAGGTTATAAACAGCTTTGTTATCCATGCGAAGGTAGAAAAAAAATGACTTCTGTCAACCCCATGCAACGCTTACCCACAAAATTCCGTCTTCTTATTTTACGAGTTAAATATTTTTTTGAATCACAATCAAAAATAATATTTTGCTTTTTTGTTGAAATCCCTTTATATTTGCGGATTGAAGTTTGAAATCTTTTTTATTAAACAAATCTTTTTATTATGAGAAAATTATTACTTTTCGTATTGGCCTTGAGCGTTGGCGTTGCTGCCATGGCACAGGTTTCAGTAGTAAAACAGTCAGCACTTGCTAACACTGTTAAAAAAGCCAAAACAGTACAGGTTGACCCCAAACCTTACCTGCAGGCTGAAAATCCTTATGTTACCACCCAGCGAGGTGTTGACAATGTAATTGGTACTACCTGGTACGATTTACAGTCTAACTCAACCATGGCCCAGCGTATTTGGGTTCATGACGATGGTACCATTGGTGCTACCTGGACAAGAGGTTCGGAAACAGGTTCTTCAAATAACTACCCGGAAAGAGGAACCGGTTACAACTATTACGATGGTTCTGCCTGGGGCCCCGACCCAAGCGCCCGTATTGAAGATGTCAGAACCGGATGGCCATCTTATGCTCCTTATGGCGCCAACGGTGAAATTGTTTGTGCCCATACAGGTGTCAACGCCGGTTTAATGTTTTCGTACCGCGATACCAAAGGCACCGGCGACTGGCAACATTTTACTTTGGCTGGTCCTGCCGAAGAGCCTGATTTGTTATGGCCTCGCATGATTACTTCCGGCGAAAACCACCAAACCATCCAGGTTATTGCCTGTGTTGGTGCTCCATCATTAGATGGTAGTCCTGTTTATGAGGGTTTAAATACTGCTTTGGCTTACTCTCGTTCAACTGACGGTGGACAAACCTGGGATCCTGAAAATGTTATTCTTCCCGGTATGAGCTCTGATGAAACCAGCGGTTTTGGTGGAGATGACTATGCCTGGGCTATCCCTCACGGTGACACTATTGCTTTTGTTGCCTTTGGTGGTATTAAAGATGGTTTTGTGATGAAATCGTATGACAACGGTGATACCTGGGAAAAAGTTACTTTCTATAACAGCCCCGATCCTTTCTTCGACGGAAATGGCGGTGACCTTCCACAGTGTGGTGGTGGTGACGGATACAATGCTGTTGCTATTGATGACGAAGGTATGGTTCACGTAGCCTTTGGCCGTCAGATTCACATTGATGATACACCTGATGATGATTCATGGAGTTATTATCCTTATTCTGATGGGTTGGTTTACTGGAACGAAACCATGGCTCCTTTGGATACTGCCCAAATTACCAACGAAATTATGTTTTCTGACATTGAAAGCACTCCTTTGTATCAACAAGGACAGTTAGCTGCATGGGTACAACCTCACGAAGATGATACCATTGTTGGGGTAGCTCCTTATTATGGTTCATTGGTTACCATGCCTCAGTTGGCTGTTACTACTGATGCCGACGGCAACAAAATTGTAACTTTCTTCTATTCAGGTTTGGCTGTTGGTTTTTCCAATGCTGAATTGGCTCAGAACTATCGTCACATTTGGACTCGTAGAACCGAGCTTGACGGACAAGGTATGTACAACGATTTTGAAGACCTTACCGGTGATGTGCTGCACCTCTTCAGCGAGTGTGTTTATCCTTCGATGTTCCCGGCCAACGGTACTTTCCATATCTTGTATGAAACAGATAACCTTCCCGGTAACAGCTTACAGCCTACTGGTGGAAACCATGCTCCTGTAAACAACAACATGGTTTACATGCCTATTAGCCCCTATCCGGTGGGTATTAACAATCCTGATGCCGTTGCTTTCGACGTGATGCAAAACATGCCTAACCCTGCTACCAACAACACCTTGATTGTTGTTAAAACACAACAGGCTGCTGCCATTAACCTTACCATTAGCAACATGCTCGGACAACAGGTTTACACTTCACAAAAATTGGCTAACGCTGCAGGTGCTTACCAATTTGATGTAAATGTTTCTGATTACAACACGGGTGTTTATTTCTACACCGTTACTGTTGGTGATAAATCAGTTTCAAAGAAAATGATTGTTAAATAGTTTTTAACAAGTCACCTTATAAAAAAGGTCGCCACAAAGTGGCGACCTTTTTTTTGTGATTAAGACCTGCCAGGTTGCTTGCGCGGATGGCTGCGGAAACCTTAAATCAACAAGACCTGCCAGATTGCTTACGCGCTTGCCTGCGGAAATCTGGCAGGTCGGTTCTAAAATCTTAATTCGCTATTCAGATATCTTACATCAACCAGACCTGCCAGATTGCTTGCGCACTGGCTT
>JANTGU010000273.1 GCA_024762735.1 Bacteroidales bacterium
GATGTTGCTATTAATACGATTATTAATATTTTTCTCATAATATTTATTTTTAGCTATTCTTTAATTTTACTGATTATGTTCATTTACTTAATTACCTACAACTATTGTATAAGGATTACCGCACTTTCATTAAAACCATTTTTGTTTTATCTGCTTTATCCAGCTTTTCAAGGAAAGCTGTAAACTGCTCCCAGTCAGAGGAAGGATAGGTTCCTTTATTTACTCTAAGAGTTCTGACATACGTGATTTTACCCGGCTCCCTGGCTACCGAAACATGGTAATTCCCAAAGCGGCCGGCAATTGTTTTATCGGCAAAATTTGCTGCTACATATCCCGCGGGTAGGTGATAAACCACGGTATCTGTCGTAGTGTAGCTTCGGCGTATCACGATAGGGGCATGGCGCTTTTTATGCCTGAAATGGGCAGCATTTTCTTTCGAAAAAAGATAGGGAGTCAACAACAACCTGTTCCCCGATTTTGTAGCATAACCCCTTGCCTCCAACGCCACTTCGGTATGTATCACGGGCGGGAAACTTTTTTTATCTTCCACAAAGTTAAAATCCTTTAAGGTAATGGTAGAGAGATGTATCTGCTTCAACAATTTCTTTTTCTGATTATCGCGGGTGTCGAGGTAAAGCGGCAGGTTTTCATCATAAAACATACCACTGTGCTTCGTTTTAATATGGACATCACAATTCCCTGAAGCATCCACATTAACCGTTGTAAACCGGTCTTTTGTATTAACTTCATGCCCGTAAGCAGGGGTATGCAACAAGGTAGCCACACCACTGTCATCCACCGCCAACACATCACGATCGTCGGTAAAAGTCCCTAAATATCCGCAAGGAGCCTGCTGACTGGTACACTCTAGCCAAATGGTATCCCGGGCGAGCGGCACACACAAAATGGCATGATTAAATTGGTTGGATGGAAAGTCGCTGATGATGGGTTCGGCATCACTACCTGCATATACTAAGGTATAATCTGATTTTATTCCTACTACCTTTAAAAGACCTTTCATGTAATTAGTAAGCGCTTTACAATCGCCATACGAAAGTGCATCCACTTTTTCAGCCTCGATGGGTTGCCACCCTCCTATCCCCTTCTGAACGCTAACATAACGCACCTTATTTTGCATGTAATGATAGAGTGTTTCAACCTTTTCGCGCTGACTGGTATCGTTGGACACCAGTGCTTTAATTTTGGCGACTGTCTCCTCGGACAGTGCATCTCTCCCTTGAATCAGCTGGTTTTCAAAACCACCAAACGCCTCCCAGCTGTTAAACGACCCCTCAAACCCGCTAATGGAAAAAGTAACCGGGGCAAAATGGACCGAAGGGGTTACATAGCCTATCGACCAGGTAAAATCTTCACGTCGCATGGCCAACAGGTTCTCCACATGCAAGCGATAGTTTGTACCATCTTTATTACTACTCTTTTCGACCACCAACAAACTGTCATTTGAATAATATTGCACTCCCAAATCGCCGTGATCGTCAGGCGTTTCAGGAGTAGTAAGCGTAAAAGTCTCTTCCTGTATCGACATATCATACGAGGGATATACCTGCCAGGAAGGAATATTCAAAATGCCATGATAACTAATGGTACAACTATACTCAACCGTAAAAGGATAATCGTCATATTCAGGGTTGATAAGTTTAATTCTTTGATCTGAATAGAGCGAAGTCCAACCATCAATGGCAACATCTAATATTTCGCTACCTGGGATTGATTTTACTTTTTTACCATTCTTATCGTAAACAACTGCGGATATGGCCGAAACACGCGAGAATTTGTAATAGGGCTGCGCGAAAAACCCCAACTCATCACCACCCTTGTTAAGTACTGTTACGGCATATTTAATTTTTTCGGTAGCACTGTTGATATCTTTTCGTTGATATACCACCGTTTTAGAGCGCAAAACAGCCTTCGCGTTGGTCAACAATTGAGGCGGGATATCGGCAACAGCATAGTGTTTTTTATTACCGCCAAAAGCGACAGACATAGAAAGTAAAAGGAGTATCAGGATAAGAAATTGATTTCTCATTATTAAAGCACTTTAAAAACAATGGGTTCATTTTCCTTTTCGATGGCTTGCTGATAAAAGGCTTTCAGCAGTTCATACTCTTTTTGGAGATAAAACGATTTGTTTAGTTTGAGACTGTAAAGTAGTGTTAACCTGTTTCCTCGCTGCTGAATCATGTATGTAAACGAGGCAGCATTGTCAGGCAATTTCATTCTTTTAGGCGACGGTATGGTTACTGCCTGATAATTTTCGGGCACCGTTAAAATAACCGTTGTACTATACTCTTTCGGATAGACATAGTCGATGGGATATTTTCGCTTTTCCTGCTTAAAGGGGTTTTCGGTTAACCGCCCCGGTAACAAGTTAACATAAACGAGGCTGTCGCTGGCAAAGCATTGGTTCTGTATCTCCACGGTAGCTTTCTCTTTAACCGGTTTGTACACATCATCCATGTTAAGTAAGGTATCTTTAACCACTGTCAATCCCTCTATCGAATGGGTAAGCTTGTCAAGGTAATTGTCGTTGGTTCCGGCTTCTTCATAATCTTTTCTGAAATGGTAGGCTGCATATCCCTTATACATATAAGAAACATCTCCTTTCATACTTAAATCATCATTGTCAAGCGTTAACATATAAAAAGTCTTTTTCGTAAATTTGATGCCATTGGTTAAGGGTATCCATCCCGAATTAGCAATCGAAACCAAACGTCCCTGGTCATTCAGACACCTGTCAGGCAGTATGTAATACGGAGCCATTTTATCGGTAGCGTCAACAAGGATATACTTATCTTTCAATTTCACGTACGCCAACACGTAATTGAGGTTACTTAAAGTTGGCGTATACATTGAAAGCCGTCCTTTGTCACGCGTACGCAGCACCACGGGATGCACCTCGAACCCTATTTTTCCAAGCAGGCGAATTAAAGAGAGATTAATATCCGCAGAATTGCCTTTTCCTTTATGATAGGAATGCGACAATCCTACATCGTCAGTTGTATAAAGTCTGTCAGTACCATCCCAGTGCATCTGTTTGATGGTATCGACTGCTGCCTTTAGTTTATCAACATCATTATCGTACCGGCCATTGATGGTTTTAGCCATGGAAGCAAAAAAAGATCCGCTACCTCTCAGCGCAGCGCCAAAATACCTGCTTTTGCCCAGTGTTTCGTTAACATCATCCCAGGAACGGGCATAGGATTCGTACACCCGGCCGGGTATCGTAATACCCGTAACATCGAATTCGAAATGAGCCAAATAGTTGTTTACCGGCGCCATGAAAGGCTCTTCCTGAAAGGCCGGCACATTTTTAGCCACCCACCTGTTTGACTCCACCACGTAGAAACCCACGTAACCAAAGGAGTTTTTAGTAAAATCGATGTATTGATTTTTTTCTAAAACCAACTCGGAGTATAACACGGGAATGGTCTCCTGAAAATACCAGGCCATGGGTATCCAGGGATAGCTAACTTCAATATCGATAACCGACCCCACTTTTACATTGGGCATGGAAATTTTAGTCACGAAAAGCCTGTTTTTAATCACCTCCTGCCGAAAGATAGATTTGGAAGAGAGTTTGTCAGCCACAATTTTCCCATCAACCAGATTAAAGGTTTTACCCCTGACCGTTGTTGTTGAGCCCGTGTTAAAACTTCGGTTTGCCCATTGGTATCCCTCTTTTTTTAATATTTTAATTCTAATGGTATGAACAAATCTAAACTGGTTATTATCAAAATAGCCATAGTTGCATAGCACGATAGCCGGTGCCGTAGTATCTATTTCATACACCGATTTGGTCATTTGCTCCATGGTAGGTTTACCATATTTGACAGGTGCCTTTT
>JANTGU010000274.1 GCA_024762735.1 Bacteroidales bacterium
TTAACATGGTGGCGGAAAATGATGGGGAGGCGACAAGAAACTTACTTTATTGAATGGCATTAATAACATTCATTTTAAAGTATGTATTTCTGTATAGAAAAAACACCAATCCCTAAATTTCTCTCTCTACCTCCTGTAGCGGTCTGCGTTTTTTATTGCCTTTTTTTTGGAATCCCTTTGGGGGATAGCCCATGGCTGCCATGCTGTAAATTACCTCGTTTTCTTGTAGCCCGATGGCCTTGGCCAGCATTTCGTAATCAAAAGCGATGACCCAGCAGGCGCCTACACCCTCGTTTTCGGCAGCAAGAATCATGTGATCCATGGCAATGGCCAAATCGGTTTCGATGGAGTTGTACCCGTCCTTTGGCCTGACCCACGACTTGGTTTTGTCGCCCACCACCACTATTATATAAGGTGCTTTTTGAAACCACTCGCGCTGATAAGTCGCCCTGACCTGTTCCAGCTTGCTTTCAGAAGCCACCAAAACAAATGTCCATGGCTGACGATTGGAGGCGGAAGGTGCCAGCCTGCCGGCGTTAAGAATCCGGGTTAACACCTCCCGGGGTATCTCTTTTTCCGAATCGTAAACCCTGATGGTTTCCCTGTTTTCGATGAGCGTATAAAATTCCATGATTGCCTGTTTTTTTGCAAAGATAGAAGAGAATTGGGTTTTTTTGATTTCAATTTTGTACTTTGTGTTTTGTCATGATTTTTGCTTCCCGCGGGGCAAAAATCTCGCCAAAACGTGGTACTATATTATTATCACCCCGGGTTGTACCGGGGCTAATCATATTTTACCCCTGATGGGGTAAATAATTAAGATATCTTGTTTTGAGTTTATTCACCATGAATAATTTTATCAATTCTTTCCTATACGTGAATTACTTAAATTGTTACGTGATTCCTTTAAATAGGCGTTTCATCACAACAACCTCCCCTGTTTTTTGGTTAATATTGTGCTGAAATAAATCAGTTTTTAAACCTAAATATTAAAAAAATGTCAAACGTCTATGAACAAAAGGTAAACGACTTTATGGCTAAAGTCATTGCCAAAAACCCAAGTGAAGTTGAATTTCATCAAGCAGTACACGAAGTAGTTGAATCGTTAATTCCATTTATCGAAGAGAATCCTCAGTACAAGGATGCCAAAATTTTGGAAAGAATGGTTGAGCCCGAAAGATTAGTGATGTTTCGTGTTCCCTGGTTAAACGATAAAGGAGAAGTTCAAATCAACCGCGGTTTCCGTATTGAGATGAACAGCGCTATTGGACCTTATAAAGGGGGTCTTCGTTTTCACCCGACTGTAAACCTTGGTATTTTGAAATTCCTTGCTTTCGAGCAGGTTTTCAAAAACTCACTGACCACCCTGCCTATGGGTGGTGGTAAAGGTGGTTCTGATTTCGATCCTAAAGGAAAATCAGACAACGAAGTAATGCGTTTTTGCCAGAGCTTCATGAGCGAGCTGTTCCGTCACATTGGACCTAACACTGACGTACCTGCCGGTGATATTGGTGTGGGTGGCCGCGAAATTGGTTTCCTTTTCGGACAGTACAAAAAATTACGTAACGAGTTTACAGGTATTCTTACCGGTAAAGGCCTCGAGTGGGGTGGTTCATTAATTCGTCCCGAAGCTACCGGTTATGGTGCTACCTATTTTGCCGAAGAGATGCTGAACACCCGTGGTGACAGCCTCAAAGGTAAAATCGTTGCTATCTCCGGTTCAGGAAACGTTGCCCAATATGCTACCGAAAAAGTTACTCAAATGGGCGGTAAAGTGGTTACCCTTTCCGATTCATCGGGTTACATTTACGATCCAAATGGTATTGATGCCGAAAAACTGGCCTTTGTTTTGGAACTGAAAAACGTAAAACGCGGCCGTATTAAAGAGTACGCTGACAAGTATGGTGTTGAGTTCTTCGAAGGAAAACGTCCCTGGGGTGTTAAATGTGATGTGGCTATGCCATGTGCTACCCAAAACGAAGTTAACGAAGACGAAGCTAAAACGCTTGTTGCTAACGGATGCTTTGTTGTTTCGGAAGGCGCTAACATGCCTTCAACCCCTGAAGCTATTGCCGTTTACCAGGATGCTAAAATCCTTTACGGTCCCGGTAAAGCTGCCAACGCCGGTGGTGTTGCCGTTTCCGGTTTGGAAATGAGCCAAAACTCGATGCGTTACAACTGGACACGCGAAGAGGTGGATGCCAAATTACACCAAATCATGAAAGACATCCATGCAACTTGTGTTAAATGGGGTAAAGAAGGTGATTACATTGATTACTTTAAAGGTGCTAACATTGGTGGCTTTGTTAAAGTTGCTGATGCCATGCTCGCCCAGGGTCTTGTATAAAGATTCTTAAAAACAGCTTATTTAAAAAGCCGCTTCCGAAAGGAAAGCGGCTTTTTTTTGATTTTATAAACAAGATATGTCGTAAATTAATTTTTTTATACCGGCTTATTAACCCGTTTCTTTGCTATTTTTATACCCTGCTCAAAACCTATAAAATCTATGAAACTTATTCCGGTTTTCGTGTGGGTGCTGTTTATGACGATGAATGTCAACGCGCAGCATGCTATCCCTAAAAGTAACAACGATTCCCTGCTACGTGTTAAACAAGAGCAGGTTGACCGATGGGAACAGGAACGATTAAAGAAGCAGGCCAATTCGCGTGCTGAGTTTTTTCAAAAACTTGCCGGCTTAAATCCCGATAGTGTTACCGAGCTGAGCATGAACAACCTCGGGCTAACCCTGCTTCCGGATTTGTCGAGGTTTTACCGGTTAAAAAGGATTGACGCCTCCGGAAACAACATCAAGCACTTTAGAAAGAGAGATTTTAGAAATGATAGTCTGGAAACTATAGTATTATCGGAAAATCCCGTAAAGAGCATTTGTTTTCCCGCCAACAGCTCCATCAAATATCTTGTAATTAATCAGTGCAACCTGAAACGGATTCCCCGTTCAACACGAAAACTAAAGCATCTTAAAACCCTTGAATGTTCTAACAACCGCATTAAGCGTATTCCAAGATATGTCAGACATCTTAATGCGCTGTACGAGGTTAATGTTAACTTTAACAGGGTTAACTTTAACCGTTATGCAGCCAGGCGTTTGGCTAAGATTGAAAAGGTGCTGTTGGCCGGGAATCATCTCAGCTCGTTGCCTGATAATATTAATGTGATGACAAGTCTTAGAAGGTTAAACCTTGCCGATAATAACCTCTCAACACTACCAGTTTCTTTTGGACAGCTCGACAGTCTTGAAACCATCATTTTTTACAAAAACCGTTTCACCGCTGTCCCCGACGTTATTTTTAACCTGAAGGCACTTGTCGAGATGGATTTTTATTACAATCACCTTGATTCCGTTTCTGAAAAAATAGGCACCCTTACCAGGCTAAAAAGAATTTATCTTTCGTTTAACAACCTGGAATCGCTGCCAGAAAGTATGAAAAATCTGGATCAACTCAAATTCCTGTATGTCCATCATAACCGGCTTACCATTTTGCCTCAATGGCTCACAACGCTTCCCAACTTAACCATTTTAGATGCCGGGTTTAACCAGCTCATCTCGGTACCGGATTTATCGGTTATCACACTGTTGGAAGAGGTGGATATTCAGCATAACAACCTGGAAGACCTCCCCTGGAAACTAATTTCCAAACCGGGTATCAAGCGGCTGTATTTGCGCGATAACCCGTTTATTGAAGAGGAGGATAAAGCGGCTTTAAAAAAACAAATCAGTGAGAAGGCGTCACCGGGGGCTGATGTCTATCTTTATTAAAACAGGGTAGCCATGAGCAGGGGATGGTATTTTAATTAGTTTTACTTTGTTGTTATGGAGGCTCACGGTT
>JANTGU010000275.1 GCA_024762735.1 Bacteroidales bacterium
GCTGGTCAGCCGATGCAATGGCCAGCTGATTTCCTCTAGGATCAACGCCAAACGATTTACCGGCAAAGGTGATATCGCCTTCGGAGCCAATCCTGTTGGTAGTAAAAATATAGTAACCGTTCATGACAGCCTGCGCCGGCATCACTTTAAAAGCGTTGTCGGTTACAAGATTTGAGGGGTGGGCAATAATATCAGCACCTTTAAGGGCCATGATACGCCAGGGCTCAGGAAAAAGGTAGTCGAAGCAGATGAGCATACCCAGTTTGTGTTCTCCCATTTGGAAAACCGGAAACCCTTTGTCGCCACGGTCAAAAATCTTCTTTTCATTCATAAAAAGATGCACCTTGCGATAGACCTCCTTTTTACCTCGTTTGTTAATATAGACCGAGGAGTTGTATAGCTTGTCGCCTTCTTTTTCCAGAAACCCGGTTACGATATTGGTTTCGTGCATTAGTGCCCAGCGTCGAAGCCAATCGATAAACTCACTCTCTTCAAGGGTTTGGGCATGTTGCATGGCGTGATTCCTATCGCGGAAATTGTAGCCCGCGTTGGCCAATTCGGGTAGAATGATTAAATCGGCGCGGTGTCGTGTTGAAAAAATCAGTTCTCTGAAATTTTCCATCGACACCTCTTCGTTTCCCAGCACCGGGGCATATTGTATTTGTGCTACTCTAAATTTTTTCATTTGTATATCATTTTGTATTTTGCTAATATCTTGTTCTTTATGTTTTGTCACCTGCCCCCGCCCGAACGATGTTCAGTCGGGCGGGCAATTTTCAGTTTCTCTTCGGTACCCTTCGACAAGCTCAGGGTCCTAGCTTGAGAGTCGGATAATCATTCACCTGTTTGTATTTAGACAGTTATGTTGATTTATCTGTTTGTCATTTGTTCTTTATCTAAGCTAAATAAGTCATTAACTTTTTGTTGCAAATTGTCGATAAATATTGCACAACTCCCCTCCTATTGCTTTTGCCGAAAACTCTTTTCTTGATTGCTGCATTAACGATTTTGTATCAAATGTAATATGTCCGTCAAGGAAATCCTGGATTGCTTTGGCTAACCTTTCTTCGTCGGCCGGTTGAATCAGAATTCCGTTGGAATCATTTACCCTTTCAGGGATTCCTCCCACGGCGGTGGCCAGCACGGGTACACCCATGCAAAAGGCTTCGTTGATGACTACCGGAAAGTTTTCGTAGTTGCTAAACATCACCAGCAAATCGGCATCAACCATTTCAGTTGCAATTTGCCGGCTGTCCATCAATCCATGAAAAAATACACGATTGCTATCCAGTTTTAGTTTAGAAGCCAAATTAGTAACTCGTGCGAAATCAATCCCGTCGCCAATAAAGTGAAACTCGAAATCATTGCGGTCAGTCAACTTGCTTAAGGCACGCACAATTCCCGACACGTTTTTAGATGCATCTTCGAAACAGGATATATGCAACAGTTTTTTGCTTCCATTCCGCTTGTCTCTCTTTGACATCGTATTCAAAAATGGCTCATCCACCACGTTTGCCAGCAGGCGGTAATTCTTGTTGTACAAACGATGGGCTTTCATCGCATTCATCATATTTTGTGTTACCACGGTCACCATTTCAGCGTTTTTTACTACTAGACGGGTGAGGGCTTTTCGTAAAAAACCGTTAAATCCGTTGGTGAGTGGCAGGTATCTTGACCAATGTTCGCTAATCAGGAACGGGATTCCTTTGAGCCATTTATAGTAGAGTGCCACCAAACCAAGCCTTGTTAATATGTGCACATGAATGATGTTGAAAGCGCCCATTTCATGGCGAATCCGATCTATTCCCAATCGATTGGCTTTCCAAAAGTTCAAGGCTTTTTTGATGGGATTTGCTGAAGTATTGTAATAAACCCTTACCACGTGCACGCCATCCTCCATCTGATAATCGACTTCAAAGCCTTTGATGGATTTTTCGGTATCAACATGAGTGTAAACCACACCCACCGGGCAATAACGACTGGCTGCCGCGGCATGGCGATGCACAAAAAGTCCTAGCATTGGGTCGTATCGGTGGGGATACCACCGGGCCAGGTAAAGTACTTTCAGCTTATTGTCACTCATATCTCCAAATTAATTTGTTGCATTGCTTAGCATCCGGTTTACGGCATCCAAAGCATGTTGAAGACGCTCCTTTCCCACTCCCCTGATAACCACATAAGGAAGTCTGTTTGCCTCCATCTCCTTCACGTATAACTCAAAAAGCTCCATTCTATTGTCGGGGTTCTCCCGCAATGTATCAGGTTCCCAACGGATATCAGGATAACATAGCAGGTATAAATCATACGGATTGTTCGCCATTTCATGCTCAATCCAGGGGTCACACTTATTAAAGACAACTTCACTCCATATCTTTGTCACCACCGGTTCAGTGTCGCAAAAAATCAGGTTGGTAGCTACGTTGGCCAGTGAATCCTCCCGCTCTTTCTGCTTTCTGGCAAAAAAAACAATGTCATCATAAACGTATTCAGGCCCGTTGGCTTCCAGGTACTCACGCGCGTATTCAGGCACCCATACGGTATGGTAATGATTGGCCAGTTGTTTGGCCAACCAAGACTTTCCCGTTGATTCAGGGCCGGTTATCGCCACTCTTTTAAGCATTAGCTTGTTTTTGATTCTCAATAATTCTTCGCCACGAGATGTATCCCATGATGGCCAGTACTAAAAAGATCGAGTACTGAATGCCCGTAAAACCATACCCTTTTACAAAATAGAGCGGGATAGAGACGATGTTACCGGCAATCCATAGCGTCCAGTTTTCAATTTTTTTATGGGCCATCAGCCACATGGCTGAAAAAAATACGCCTGTCGTAAAAGTATCCAGAAAAGGCGTGGCCATTCTGAAATCGGCCAGGTTTCCGGAGGTAAGCTTACTGATGGCATAGTCAACACTCTCGCTAAACCCCAGGCTGTTGGGCATCACGTTAAAATAGCGGTAAACCGTTATCACGAATAAAGAGGTAAAAACAAAAATACCGGCAGCCTTAAACTTATCCTTGGTATTGGTTCGCGAAATGGCTATGTGCTTATTGTTGTTTCCCACCACCTTATGCCATTGATACCATCCGTAAATACTCATCAGAGTGTAGTAAATATTGATGATTAAATCGCCGTACAGGTTCCATTGCGAAAGCAGGTAAACATAGATACCTGTGCTGATGATGCCGGTGGGAAAAACTAAAATGTTTTCTTTCCTTGCATAAAAAACACTTATCACCCCAAAACCGGCTGCCAGCACCTCCAAAGCGATGTTGTACCAGGCCGCCGTTTCGTAAGGGGCGATAAAAAAATGAATCAGGTCGCTCATCAAAACGGGTTATTAATGTTTTTCCAAATCGGCATTGATGACCTTTAAAATAAACACCGAGTGAGGTACCTCAAACGATTGGTGAATTTCGTGGGTCAGGGCATTCATTACCTCAAAATAGTCGCCAAACACCTGAGTGCTCATGCCATTGGTTTGAACCCTCAGCGATTCATACCGGTTCATCCTGTCGATAAACTCTAGAATCGGGGGAATAAACTCATCCTTGAGGGGGTAATAACTGATATCTACTGAAATTTTCATTTGTTTAATAATTAACTATTATTTTGATTGTTAATAAGCCAATCAATTGCATTGAGCTGTTTCACCCCTTTATGATTTCCTGTTTCGTAATCCATTGTAATAAGCAAACGCTCATTAAAGTCGGGGATTTTATCAAACGGCGCCAGCTCACGTTCAAGTGTATTGTGCTCCTTGACGGTGTAGGCCACTTGAATATATTGCGTATAGCCATTTTTGTCACTCACCACGAAGTCAACTTCGAGGTTATCTGTTTTGCCTAT
>JANTGU010000276.1 GCA_024762735.1 Bacteroidales bacterium
ATGGGAACACCTAAAAAGATAATCCGATCCATCATCAATCGGGAAAAAACATCCATTTGAGCCACATTCAGCTGACGCTCTTCGATAATGGTTGGTGAAATGTAATTGCCGTAAGCAGAGTTGTAACGGTCTAACGTAAGACTGCTAATGCCCATGTGCCCGGTGGCAAATTTCCTGAATTCTTTACTGCTGCTATTCATAATTCTAAATTTTTACCTGACTAAGCGTTAACTTTTTGAACAATTTCACCGAATTTTTCAGGAGTAACAGTTTCTTCTTTACGTTTCACGTTTTCTTTAAAAACAGCACTCAACTTTTCATCCAGCAGCTCGCTATAAATTTTTTGACCCTCTTCTTTATTGCTCAATATCTGATCAACAATTTGTTCGATTTGAGGGTTGGAATTCTCTTTTCCCTGAACCTGGAAATAAGCTCTAACCTTATCGCGTATCGCTTCGTTATCAACGGTAAGCTGCTCGCCAAAACGGGCTCTTAATTTATCTTCAACCAGCTGCCATTTAAAGGTCTTGGCATAGCTGTCGTATTGAACATCCAGCTGCTCCTTGGTAATTTTTCCCTGATTGCTGTCGAGTAACCATCGTTTCAAAAAGTCATCCGGTAATTCGATGTTGCTCTCTTCGATAAGCCTGGTAATGACATCACCGGTAAATTGGCGGTCGCTGTCTTTAGCATAATGCTCTTCCAAATCCTTTTTAATACGGGCTTTAAACTCTTCGATGGTTTTCAAATCATCAGAAGGGTACACCTTTTTAAAGGTTTCTTCGTTGAGCTCAGCCTCTTTGTGGCGAATAACCTCGGCAATGGTAAACTGATAATCCGCTTTCAAAGCTTCCTCATCAACCTCTTCGCCTAACAGGGCTTTTACTTTGGCTTCATCTTTAAAGGCGTTCATGGGATTAAAAGTAACCACGGCACCGGCTGACTTACCGTAAAACTTTTTCTGAATGGTTTTTAGCTTCAGATCTTCTATTCTAAAATAGCCATCGTGTTCAACGCCGCCTTCCACAACATTACCTTCACCATCAAGCTGTACAAATTTTCCCTGCACGCCATCACCCTCTTCTGCCTTTTCGGGATGCTCCTCTTCGCCGAAGCGGACTTTAACATCGTTAAGGGCATTTTCAACCTCTTTGTCGGTAACCTCAATTTTATAATAGGGTACTTCAAAACCCTCTTTTTCCAGGTCAACTTCAAATTCGGGAGCAATGCCAATATCGAAAAAGAAATCCAGCGCTTCTTCGCTGGTAAAATCGACGGGTTTGGTTTTTTCCATGTTGGGTAACGGGTATCCCAAAGCATTGATTTTATTTTCATCAATAAAGCCGTTCAATGCTTCCGAAACAGCCTTGTTCACCTCGTCGGCAGTAACCTGCTGACCATACATTTTTTTAATCATGCCCATGGGCACCATTCCGGGACGGAAACCAGGCATGTTGGCTTTTTTGCGGTAATCTTTTAATGTTTTATTTACGTTTTCAATATAATCTTCTTTTTTAAGACTAATATGAATAATGGCTTGAAGTTTGCCATTGGGTTCCTGCGTAATATTCATGAATTTTTGTTTATAAAAAGTGCGGGTGAAGGGACTCGAACCCCCACGCCTTGCGGCACTAGATCCTAAGTCTAGCGCGTCTACCAATTTCGCCACACCCGCAACGGTTTGCTATTTGAAAATCGGGCTGCAAATATACTATTTTTTTATTCAGAAACAGTTTTTTTACTAGCCTAAATGAAAATTGATTAATTTATTGGTTTTCTGAACGATATTATTGAATAAAGTGAGCGCCCTGGAGCCCTGATCGGAACTAAAAAGTTTGATTTTCCTGAAACCGATTACGGTATGCTGAAACAGGTTTTTCCATTGCCACGAAAGGATAGCCGACAGGGGGAGCGTAGCCAGATAAATCAGGGCTATCCAGCCGTCAACCGCTAACATCCACACCACCGCTGTTTGAATCAGGTAAAATATGGGAAAAAACAACATGGTTAGAACAAACAAAAAGGAAGTTTGAAATATAGGGTCTTTTACCCTCCGGGCAAGGTAATGCGGTAATTGAAACGGCAACAGGTGGTTAACCCAACCATAAAGAAAAACGGGGAAGGTTATCATCAGCAGCAGGCTTTTGGCAAGCACCAGCGGAAGCGAAGGCTTTTTAACCATGTGGCCGATGGCCAATTTATTTTCTTTTAAAATATTCTCCAGCTTTTGGAAATCGTTGTTAAGGTCGACCACCGTTTCAGGGGTTGTTTCCATGGCTTTGTCAAAAATATCGACAAACTGCCTGTCGGCAAAAAAACCATCGGCTTCATCGTTGGGATTCCGGTTGGTTTTTGCACACATCTCTTTTCTGAAAACAACCCGGAGCTCATTAATCAAGTCGTAATACTCAACCGGCTCAATGTTGATAATCAACTCCTTCATCTTGCCTGCCAAATGATTTTTAATCATGTTAAGGCCAATGGCAGGGTTGTCATGGTAACCCTCCATAAAATCAGCAACCGGGATTGGCTTTCCAAAGACCACAATTTTCCTGCTGCGACAATGGGTATAATCGTCGTAATCGATACCTACCGGAACCACGCTGATCCCCTCCTTCACTTTACCGGTCTCTTCGGTTTGAAAAGCAATACGGGCAAATCCTTTTTTAAGGGGTCGCAACCGTCGGATACCGGCATGATTACCTTCGGGAAGAATTACCAGTCCGTTGTAAGCGTTAAGCACATCCACCGTTTTATCAAAAACAGCTTGATTTTTTTTCAAGGTGTCAATACCATCGCGGATGCGGTAAATGGGCAGGATTTTTAAAAAATAGAGGATGGGCGCAAACTTTTTAAAGATATCGGAACGGGCCATGAATACCAGCTGGTTTTTAACCGAAAAAAGCATGGCCAGCGCATCCATCAGGGCATTTTGGTGGTTGGGTGTAAAGATTAAGGATTTCTTATCAGGAACATTATCATAATTTATGATCACAACCTTCCGGTAAAAAACCACCCTGTACCAAAACTTAACATAGTAAAACAATATCCGGTAGGTTAGCGATTTTTGCTCAATATTATGAAACCCCATAGACTATGCTTTTTTATGTTTCCTGGAGACAATCCCGTAGGTAAAGTTGGTCCACACTCCCGCGATAAACAGGCCGGCAATAATATGCCAAATGCCCCACCAGGCAGCAATAATAGCCATCCCGCCCAGTTCCATTTCAGGAGGAAAAATCTTGGGATTGAAAATCAATACCAACGCCAATCCCGAGTTTTGAATTCCTGTTTCAATGGAGATCGTTTTCCTGTCCACCCTGGGTCGTTTTAAAATGGCCGGCAAAAAATAGCCCGTGGCAAAGGCCAGCGCATTATGGCCTAATACGATAAGGAATATGTATTTGATCACCATCATAAAATAGTCGAAGTTTTTTGCCAGCGCCATGATGACAATAGCCGTAAAAATTAAAATGGAAAGCGACTTGATGGGTTTCACAATTTTGGCAGTGAACCGGGGGAATTTCGTGTTGGTAAAGATGCCCAAAATAATGGGAACACCCAGAATAATAAATACCGTTTGAAACATTTGAGCAGCGTCAATTTGGATAGGCCGCACCAGCGCTGCGCCGTTATGAGCGTTAAAAAAATTGATGGCCAGTTTACCCCAAATGGCAAAATTCAAGGGCGTAAACACGATGGCTCCCATGGTAGCAATGGCCGTAAGGCTCACCGACAATGCCACGTTACCTTTCGAGAGCGAGGAGATAAAATTAGAAATATTCCCCCCCGGACAAGCAGCCACCAATATCATACCCAGTGCGATG
>JANTGU010000277.1 GCA_024762735.1 Bacteroidales bacterium
CCTACAAAGCGGAGTTTAAAGGCCTCTTCGAGAATGATAAAGCACTGGTAAATAAATTCCTAACCGATTTCCCCAACCGCATCACCCTGTTTAATGATGAGAAGTTTCAAAACTATAAAACCCATCAATTTAACCTGGATGAAAACACGGTCATTGACCTTACCAAGCTCCTCAGCCACATTGTCAACAACGACCTGTTAGCCTCGCTGGAGAGACTTTACCTCTCCGCCAGTCAGGAAATAAAAAAACAACTTGAAGAAATAAAGGTTATCATTTCAATGCTTCAGGAAGACTCCACAAAAGGAGCCAAAAGCGAACAGGTTGACGCAATAATAAAGACCCTGGACAAACTGGATGAAAAAACCAGCATCAGGCGTGAAAACACGGAACTTAGTATTAACGAGCGGTTAAATACCACCTGGGACAAGCTCACCCTGTCAACCCTCTCGATTCAAAATGAAATGCTTAGCAATTATTTGCGTGAAGACAAAAGCACCCAAAGGAGGAACAAACTCGTTAAGTTTTTCAAAAAAGGATCGTTGTTGAAACGATAGGAAGTTTTAGCCTGAATACTTCACAAATTTGTTGAATCCTCGTTTTTGCCCTGTCCTTCAGTGCAGGGATACATGTTGCAGAAGAATTGGCTTTAGCCACTTATCATAAAATAATTAATGGCTAAAGGCTTTGGAATGATAATTTTAATAACGGGGCAAAAAGATCAATGGTTAATAAATTCTTCAGGTTAGCTTTCTTCTCTATGAGAATTAAGATTCCCTGTTAGGTGCTACCAACTGCCACCGGCACCGCCGCCCCCGAAGCTTCCGCCGCCAAAGCCGCCAAAGCCGCCGCCCCCGCCAAAACTGCCGCCTCCGAAACCGCTTCCGCCGCTATAACCACCACGGCTGCCACCGCCCATCATCGAGCCAAGAAACATCCCTGTAAGGAAAGAGCTTCCGCCTCTTCCCATGGAGTATCTTCCTCCCCCGCGACCACTTCGAATAATTAGCATGATAATCACGATGACAATAAAAGGAAGTATGGCTGTTAAAGGAGAACCCTGAGAAGCCTTGTTATATCCTTCTGCCGTAATTTCGCCAGCAGCCAATTCCATGAGCACATTAACGGCTTTGTCGATACCTTTAAAATAGTTGTTACTCCTAAAATAAGGTATCATCTCGTTATCCACGATGCGTCGGGCAATGGCATCGGGAATGGCAGGCTCCAGCCCATAGCCCACGGCAATGTATGCCTGGCCGCGGTCACGATCACTGTATCTGGGTTTTACCAGCAACACGATACCGTTGTCGAATTTCTTTTGCCCCACACCCCACTGCTCTCCTACCCTGAAAGCAAAATCAGCTTTATCGTAACCGTTTAACGATTTTACCGTCAACACCACAATTTGGTTGGAGGTGGTATCGTGAAAATGACGCAACTTCGATTCCAGGTATTGTACTTGCGAAGCAGACATCACTCCTGCCAAATCATTCACCAGCCTGGGTGGGTTGGGACGAGCAGGGATATCCTGTGACATTACGGTTGAAGCTAACAAAAAGGCAGCAAATAACGTTATGAATAGATTTCTTATTTTCATCTGTCTATAATTTTGTAATTAAATATTATTCAATGATATATGCTCCTGTCATCGGATTGCACGGATTTTGGTTTTTCGCCAGCGAAAAACATCCGCTAAATCTGTTAAATCCGATGATGATATTTTGCGAATATTCATTCCCTTGTGTGTTTAATATCAATCATGAATGTTTCATGTGTTTTCTATTGTTGTTTCGGTTAGAAGCCGGATATTTTAAAAGTCTTTATTAAATTGGCATCATGTAGCTCGACCCCTGAGCTTAGGTTGCTGAGCTTGCCGAAGCAGTCGAAGGGTGTCGAAGAATGTACTGTACTGATTAACATCTACACTTCAACTCCCCGCCCGTACCGGTCGGTACGTTCGGGCGGACGCTCAGTGTGGCAAACTGCTATATATTTACTTTGACACCGTCTCATAGGGAAAAAACACGCCAAAAGAGTTTTTTTTTATTTTTATTCCCGCCCAAGAGGAAGAGCAACTGTACCCTAAACTAAGGACAGAACTAACCTTTTAATTTTTCCCAAACGATATTTCATCCGAGAGCTCGTTCACGTCATCACTTTGATAAGGGAAATACTTCTTGAGGGCCCTGCCTGCCTCCAAAATTCCGTTCACCAGACCCTGTGCATAATCACGCTGCTGAAACCGTAAAGCCATGCTGGTCTTTATCTTTTCCCAAAAGTTATCAGGAACAGCCTGGTTAATCCCTTCATCGCCAATAATGGCAAACTTGCGGCTCTTTACAGCAAGGTAGAAGAGCACCCCATTGCGCTGCTCCGTCTTGTGCATCTCCATTTTACCAAACCAGTACGTAGCCCGGTCGAGCACGTCCCCGGAACAGTTATTCTCGATATGAACCCTGATTTCACCGGAAGTATTTAGCTCCGCCTCTTTAATGGCCGCAACAATTTGCTGACGCTCCTCTTTGGTAAAAAAGTTTTTTGCTGATGTTGCCATAAGTTAAAATTTAACCTCGGGAGCTTTGTCAGAACCCTGGGCTGATTTAAAATAGGGTTTTTGAACGAACCCAAACATCCCGGCAAACATGTTGTTGGGGAAAGTCTTTATGTAAGTGTTGTACTCCCTGACCTTTTCGTTAAACTTTTTACGCTCCACGGCAATGCGGTTTTCGGTGCCTTCGAGTTGTGCCTGCAAATCCAGAAAGTTTTGATTGGCTTTTAGGTCTGGATATTTTTCAACCACTACCATCAATTTTGACAGGGCACCTGACAATCCGTCTTGTGCTTGTTGAAAAGCCTGCATCGACTGCGGATTCAAATTACTGGCATCGATGTTAACCGAAGTAGCTTTAGCCCTTGCTTCCACCACCCCTTCCAGGGTCTCCTTTTCGTGCGAAGCATATCCCTTGACCGTGTTCACCAGGTTAGGAATCAGGTCGGCCCGCCGTTGATACACGTTTTCTACTTGCGACCATTGCGCGTCAACACTTTCACCTTTGGTTACCATGTTGTTATAGGTACCTTTAAACATAGAGTAGATGCCAATGAGCACCACCAAAATTACGATAATAATAATCCAACTTTTTTTCATTTCCTTTGTTATTTGTTTTTTAACTGTTCTTTAATGTAAAAGTCTCTTCCAACACGTTTTATATGCTTCAAAAGATTTTCATTTTTAATATGATCCAAAATTGAAACATCAAAAGTGTAGGGCAACATTAAATCGTCCAACTGGTTTTCAATTTTGTTAAGCAGACTAAGGTCAATATTCGTGCCAACAAGCGTGATATCGATGTCTGACCCATGGGTATAGTTTCCTCTTGCCCACGAGCCATATAAAATGACCCGCTCCACTTCAGGATGCTGTGCAAAAACATTTTGAATGTTGTAAATGATGCGCGGTTTTAGTCCGAAAGCCATCTTACAACACCTAAGAATATTTCTCCAAATACATCTGCCGCAACACCTTTTTATCAATTTTACCCACGCTGGTTTTTGGTATCTCATCGAGGGCGATAAACCTGTCGGGGATAGCCCATTTTTCGATGATGCCGGCTTCCACGAAAGTCATCATGGTCATGCGGCATTTTGAAAAAGCATTGGTTTCGTCGAAGCCGCTTTTGTAAATCACGAAAGCCACCGGACGTTCACCCCACTTTTCATCGGGTACCCCGATAACGGCCACCTGATTGATGGCAATACACTGGCTGATAATGCTCTCCAGCTCCAAGGAAGAGACCCATTCGCCACCGGTTTTAATCACATCTTT
>JANTGU010000278.1 GCA_024762735.1 Bacteroidales bacterium
AATACCCAGCATAAATACATGCAGTCATTCTCATTTTCTTCATATAGATTTTTACAAAAGTATTTTTCAAAGTTAAGTTGCAACTCAGCAAAAACAATTCAAAAGAGTACTCAATTAGCAAAAAAAAACATATGAATAAAGTTCTTATATTATTTCTACCAGCACTGATAACCATAAATGCTTTTCCTCAGGAAACAAAAACAAAAAAGAAAAACAAAAATTATGGCAGCATAGCAGCAGTGTATCAGTACGGAAACATTTTACCCACCAACGATTTCGTGGCCGGAGAAAACATGTTTGGCAGGCCGATGAAACAGTTTCAGTCGTTGGCTTTAAAGATGTTGTGGCAAAACCCGGGTTATACCGACTGGCAAAAGGTTTACAGGATGCCCTACTATGGATTGGGGGTTACACTGGGCGACTTTTACAATCCCGAAGAAGTAGGATATCCTGTTTCTGTTTATGGAATTTTGGGTATTCCCATCAAAAGGTGGAACCGGTTTGCGCTCTATTCAGAATTTCAATATGGCCTGACTTTTGGCTGGACACACTATGACTCCATTACCAACCCAAACAATATTGTGATTGGCGGAAGATTAACAGTGCACCTGAATATAGGTTTGAATGCCTACTATCATTTAACTAAGCACTTTGATCTGGGAGCAGGATTGGATTTTATCCATTTTTCAAACGGCGGAATGGAACGCCCCAACGAAGGCTTTAACTTATATGCTGCATCAGCAGAGTTAAAATATCGTTTCAGAGAGCGACCCAATCATCAAGATATTGAAAAGCCGGGAAGGCTTACGCGCAGTAATGATCTCTATTTTATGCTGGGTTATGGCGACCATCAGCTTACTGAGCATCCTTTTGATACCAACTATTTTGCCGTGGGGGGCATTAGCATCATCTATTTTACCCAGCTATCAAATGCATTACGGCTTGGATTTGGCACCGACCTGAATTACTGGTGGGGATTGAATGCCAACCCGGATGGTACCCCCGGCCCGATGTCGTTCGAAAATTTCACGCTGGGCCTCATGTTACAACCTGAATTGATTATTGACCGCCTGACACTGGTAGGAGGAATCGGCATCTACGCTGTTCATCAAAACTATGGCAATTTCAAGCAGACCTATCAGCGGCTTGGTGTCCGATACAATGTTTGGAATAACCTCTCCTTTGGTGTAAACATCCGTGCCATTAATTTCATGTCAGCCGAGTTTTTCGAATTCAACCTCGGGTATCGCCTCAGCTGGGCAAAATAGAGCAAACAAGGCAACACAACAACCTAACCGTTTGGAAGGGCGGGTCGAAGTTAAATAAAACCCCTCTTTCTTTCAGTTTTTTAATACCCAACCGCTAGCTCATCCCCCGTTGGCTCTTAATCTTCTCATAAGCTTCGTTAACACTTTGAAATTTGGCTTCGGCAGCTTTTCTGATAGCATCATCTCCCAAGCTGGCCACCCTGTCTGGATGGTATTTCTTGGCCATTTCGCGATAAGCTTTCTTGACTTCCTCATCCGTGGCATCAGGCGAAATTTGCAACACTTTATAAGCTGCATCGGTATCTTTGACAAACATTGCTTTTACCGATTCAAAATCAGACTTGGTAATGCCCATGTAGCCCGCAATGCGATCAAGCAGATCGACCTCCGACTTGTGAGCCTTACCATCTGCCAGGGCAATGCCAAACAGGTAGTGCAAAAGCTGCAAGCGGGTGGCATAATCCAGGTGATGACTAATTTGAAGGCTCACCTCCGAAACATCAATGTCCTGCTTAACCAACTCACCCAACAGCTTGATATACTGAGGAGCCTTATCTCCAAAATTGGCATGAAAAAACTGTTTCACAAAATCCAGCTCCGAACGCTTTATTTTGCCATCAGCCTTCATAACAGCTGCCGACAATACCAGCAGACTCATCGTAAAATCGCTGGCAGGACTTTGTCCATACTCGAACTTCCCCTTTGACATATCGTCATACATCTTGCCAAAAACAAAACCAAGTATCCCTCCTATGGGACCGCCAAATGCCCATCCAAGGCCACCGCCCAGCCATTTTCCGTAACTGCTTCCTCCACTGTTATTAGCCTGGCCCGTACTGTCCGAATGCACATTGCCTGCTCCCGGTTGATTGCCTTTTTGATTGGACGAAGAGGACTTGCTCCACTTGAAAAAGTAGTAAATTACCACACCAATTAACAGGATTAACAAAAATTTACTCATGATTCCTTTTTTTATCTTGGCTATCTGCTATCAACAAGCAGGCCAATCCTAAAAACCTTACTGCAATTGTTTGGCCAGTGCTTTAAAAGTGTCACCCCTATGCTCAAAATTATGAAACTCATCGTAGCTGGCCGCGGCCGGTGACAAAAGACAAACACCTCCTTTAGGAGTTACTTTAGCAATAATGTCAAAAGCTTCTTCCAGGTTGGCAACTTCAAAAAGAGCAGATGCTATGTCGTGATTAGCCCGGAACTCCGCTATCATTTTTTTGCCTGCAGGCCCTGTAAAGATAAGGTTGCTAACCGGATGAGCAGCCACGTAATCAATGAGCTTTGAAAAATCCAGCCCCCTGTCGAAGCCTCCCAATATCAAGGTGTCCACCTTATCAATGGCACCGAGTGCCGCCACGGCAGATTCGGGAATGGTGGAGATGCTATCGTTATAAAAATGAATGCCTCCATAATTACCCACATACTCCAGCCTGTGTGGCAACGGCTTAAAAGAGGCAGCCGCCTTTAACGCTGACACCTCATCAACCCCAAACGGTTTAACCGCCAAAATGGCGGCTTTTACATTATTCAGGTTATGCCTGCCTTTTAACAGAAGCTTATCCGGCTCAATATTGCTACCTTTTTCGTAAACACAGACTTCAGGTTTCATTCCGGAAAACTTCTCGAGTAGATTTTCAGAAGTCACCAACCAATCCCCGTCACTTAAAAATTTGGTGATATTTAACTTGGCAGCTTGATAAGCCTCAAAGGTTTTAAAATGATCGAGATGCTCGGGGAAAATATTAAGCAACACCGCTACTTTAGGGGAGTGATACACGTACTCCAGCTGGTGAGCTGACATCTCGAAGACCACCACGGTATCCTCCGCAATCTCGTCAAGCCTGTCGAACGCCGGAATGCCAATATTGCCTAAAAGCACCACCTCTTTTCCATTGGTTTTCAGAATATGCGCTATCAGACTCGAAGTGGTACTCTTCCCCTTGGTGCCTGTCACGCCAATGGTTTGCCGGCCATAATATCTCAAAAACAGATCGGTTTGGGACGTTATCTTTTCACGGTTTGAGCAGGCATAATCTTTCAACGAAATACCGGGTGATTTAAAAATGACATCATAGCTATTAATACTGTCAAGGTACTTTTCTCCCAAATGAAATTGCAGGTTTTTATCATCCCCTAGCTTTTGTTTCACCTCCGGATTGCCATCGGCGATGCCCAATTTTTTTTCCGGGAAAGCTTTACGAAGCCACCGGTAACTCGATAGTCCCTCACGGCCCAGCCCCAGCAATAAAACACGTTTATCTCTTAATTCCTCCAGCAGGTTTTTCATGCACAATCATTTTTCAGCTAAAGTGATATTTTTTAAAGTACGCTTCAACACCGCCAGGTATTTTTCCGGCAAACGATGTTCTGTATTAAAGGCCGACAGTAAGACTCGGAGTGAATCATCATGAAACGGTCTGTTAGAAAAACCACGCAGTAAAGCAGACCTGGAAGTGCTGCTGTTTTTCATTCTGTAACTCAAAGCAGCGTTTACCTCATCGGGAGTCCCCACACACTCGAAGGGCTTCA
>JANTGU010000279.1 GCA_024762735.1 Bacteroidales bacterium
CTTTTGTCGATAGCGGCATATTCACAAAGTGATTCATTAATTCTAGTAAACGGGAATGTTATTGTGGGCGAATTAAAATCGATGGACAAAGGGGTTGCTATTATTGAAACTGACTATAGCGATGCTGATTTTAAAATTGAGTGGGATGGCATTAAAGAGCTATATACAGAATCCTCCTACCTGGTAACCTTCTCGAATGGAAGCAGAATTAACGGGAAGATTGTAACTTCCGGTGACCATTTAGTTAAGGTGGTTCCTGAAACAGGGGCGGCTGTTGAAACAAAACCACAGGATATTGTTTACCTTAAATCGGTTGACAAAGGTTTTTGGGATCGGGTTTACGCTTCCATTGATGTTGGATTTGATTTAACCAAAGCCAATAATCTCAGATCATTTTCAACGAGAAGTACTATGGGCTACCTGGCCAACAGGTGGTCAACGGATATTCTTTTTAACACCTTGATTTCATCTCAGGAAAATACAGAAACTATCAGGCGAACCGATGGTTCCGCTACTTTCAAATACTATCTCCCCCACGATTGGTATTTACCTGTTACCGTATCTTACCTGTCAAATACCGAGCAAAAGCTTGATGGTCGTTGGAATGCGTTACTGGGGGTTGGTAAATATGTAATTCATAGCAACAAGGCTTACTGGGGTTTTTCGGGCGGTGGTTCCTATAACCATGAACGGTATTCTCCGGTTGCTGACTCCGCTTCGGAGATTAAGAAATCGTGGGAGGGTTTTATTGGAACGGAACTGAACCTTTTTGACATGGGAGACTTAAGTTTGGTTACCACCGCCAAGGTTTTCCCTGGCATTACCGAAGCAGGCAGGGTACGTGTTGACTTTAACTTTGACTTAAAATATGACCTTCCACTTGATTTCTATATCAAAATGGGTTACTCGGTTAACTATGATAACAAACCTGTTGAGAACGGTTCAGCCCTGGATTACACTTTACATACCGGCGTAGGTTGGGAGTGGTAAGTTTTTTATTATTTCGTTTGTTGTTGCATGAGATTGAACTTAATGAGCGATGTATTAAAAGACATTCGATAACATATCGTCCCTGACGGGACTTATATTTAATTTGACTTTTTTCTAAAAATATCTTGTCCCTAAAGGGACAACCTAAAATTAAAGAATGATTTTTTTTGTCAACGCATCTCCAAAGGAGTCCTTCGGACAAAACCTGCCTGCCTCAGGCAGATAGGAATTAATCACATCATTCTAACGGTTTTATTATACTGATTCATTGAATCAGAAGCTTCCACAATTTTCCGTATCTTTGCAGCCCAAAAATTGAAACTTAACGATTTAAACAAATTTTAATATGTCAGACGTTGCTGTAAATACAGAACTGCAATATAAGGTTGCAGACATTAATCTTGCCGACTGGGGTCGCAAGGAACTTGATATAGCCGAAAAAGAGATGCCCGGCTTAATGGCTCTCCGCAAAAAATACGGTGAAGAAAAACCGCTCAAAGGCGCTCGCATTACCGGCTCACTGCACATGACCATCCAAACGGCCGTTTTAATTGAAACGCTGGTTGAACTGGGTGCCGACGTGCGCTGGGCTAGCTGTAATATTTTCTCCACACAGGATCACGCTGCTGCTGCCATCGCTGCCAAAGGGATTCCGGTATTTGCCTGGAAAGGCGAAACCCTGGACGAGTACTGGTGGTGCACCAAGCAGGCGCTTTCTTTCCCCGACAACAAAGGCCCTCACATGATTGTGGATGATGGTGGAGATGCCACCCTGCTGATTCACAAAGGGTATGCTGCCGAAAACGATGCTTCTACCTTGGATGTTGAAGCCGGAAGCGAAGAAGAACAAGCCATTCTTGATATTCTGAAAGAGACTTTAAAAGAAGACCCGACCAAATGGCACAGAACCGTTGAAGAGTGGAGTGGTGTTTCGGAAGAGACAACCACCGGCGTTCACCGATTGTACCAGATGAAAGAGGCTGGAGAGCTGTTGGTACCTGCCATCAATGTTAACGATTCGGTTACCAAGTCGAAATTCGATAACCTGTATGGCTGCCGTGAGTCGCTGGCCGATGGCATCAAGCGTGCTACCGATGTGATGATTGCCGGTAAAGTAGTAGTGGTTGCCGGATACGGTGACGTGGGTAAAGGCTCGGCACACTCCATGCGTTCCTATGGTGCCCGCGTGCTGGTTACCGAAATCGACCCGATTTGTGCATTGCAAGGTGCCATGGAAGGCTTTGAAATTACGACCATGGAAGAGGGGGTAAAAGAGGGAAACATTTTTGTGACCACCACCGGAAACAAAGATGTGATCACCATTGACCACATGGCAGCCATGAAAGATGAATCTATTGTTTGTAACATAGGCCACTTCGATAACGAGATTCAGGTTGCCCAACTTGAAGCCTATCCCGGCATCAAAAAAATCAACATTAAACCACAGGTTGATAAGTACATTTTCCCTGACGGACATTGTATTTACCTGCTGGCAGAAGGTCGCCTGGTTAACCTGGGATGTGCCACCGGCCACCCTTCGTTTGTCATGAGCAACTCCTTTACCAACCAAACCCTGGCGCAGTTAGACCTTTGGAAAAACCGTGGAAAATATGACGTGGATGTTTACCGTCTTCCCAAGTACCTTGATGAGGAGGTTGCCCGCCTGCACCTTGAACAGATTGGTGTAAAACTAACCAAACTCTCCAAAGAGCAGGCTGACTACCTTGGTGTAAAAGTGGAAGGACCTTATAAACCTGAGCATTACAGGTATTAATAAAAATTATTTTTAGCAAGGTTGCTTATAGCCGCCTGCTGTAAAAAGTAAAAAACCACTCCTTTTCAGGGGTGGTTTTTTTGTTTTTACATTAGAAAAGAATCTTGAAAAAAAAATAGCCAGAAGCCATTGGCGCACGGTTGCATACCATGTTAGAAGTGGTGTACCTTGCCAGGTGATAGCCAAGCAGTCTTCTTTAATTAGCCCTTTTTTACTTATAATCTACCAGCTCAACATCAAATATTAAAGTGGCATTGGGAGGAATTACCCCACCTGCTCCGGCAGCACCATAAGCCAACTCCGAAGGAATTACAAGCCGTGCTTTGGTTCCCTTGCTTAACAACATAATGCCTTCATCCCAGCCGGGAATAACACGACCCGTTCCTACCGGAAACTCAATGGGTTGATTTCGACTGTAAGAAGAGTCGAAAACCTGACCGTTCAGCAATCTGCCTTCGTAGTGCACGCTAACAGTCTGGCCACGCTGTGGTTTATTGCCATTGCCCTCTGCATCTATTCTGTAGTAAAGTCCTGAATCGGTTTTGCTAAACCCCTTAACATGATCGGCAAGAAGTTTTTCCTGTTCGGCTTTTGCTTTTGCTTCTTTCTCCTTTTTAATGGCTTCTTGTTGTCCAAAAACTGCTGCAGCATCAAAAGCATTGGCCTCATCCCCCACGCGGATAATTTCAACTTTTTCCATCACATCGTTTTGCTCGATGCTATTCACCACTTCCTGTCCGCTTACCACATGACCGAAAACAGTATGTTTTCCGTCCAGCCAGGGTGTAGCCACGTGGGTAATAAAAAATTGTGAACCATTGGTTCCGGGGCCCGCATTGGCCATGGAAAGGATTCCCGGGCCGGTATGTTTAAGGTCGGGGTGAATTTCATCATCAAACTGATAGCCGGGACCGCTGGTGCCGGTTCCCAGGGGACATCCTCCCTGAATCATAAAATCGGCAATCACCCGGTGAAACTTTAATCCATCATAATAAGGAATTCCTTCTTCCCGATGATCGTTTTTTATCGTTCCTTCGGCA
>JANTGU010000280.1 GCA_024762735.1 Bacteroidales bacterium
GCAAGGTAAAAGATGAGTAGCTGTCGCCCGTGTTATTATAGGCAGTCACTTTCACGTTGGCAAGATCCATCTTTTTGTCACCGTCCTTTGAAATACGCTGTCGCTTAATCTCAATACGTCCGGTAATCTTGTCAGCTTTTTCAAACGGAATTTTAAGAAAAGTATTTTTTATCAGTTCGACATCTTCAGCACTCTTGTTGATATAAAAATATTGCTGCATGTCCGTCATGGGAATAATACTCAGCCGGTAAAAACCTTGCGGAACCTGATTAAAAGTAACAAAGCCCTTTTTATTTGACAGCAGTGTGATGTCAACCGGAATGTTGCCACGTTTGGTTTGATCCACGGCGTTCCGCAGCTGTAAACGAACCTTGACATTGGGAATCCTTTGCTCATTGTTGTCCATGATGCCATTCCCGTTTTCATCCTGAAAAAGTTGAATTTTTAGCCGTCTCACATCATTTTTCCATCGGTCATACTTTCGTATGCCCCACTTCTTTTTAATGGAAAACTCAAGGTAGTAAAAAGATCCGTGGGTAGTAAAATCGGAATAGGATTGCGTGGTGTAGGTATAGTTCCCTCCAACCGTAGCATACCAGTCTTTATAAAGATAGGCTTCAATCTTCGGGTTGATATTAACCGAACCATATTGTAAATCGAATTTATAACTCAGGTTGGTAAACAGCGAAACATGCAACCAGTTTTTAAAATAGGATTTGATCAAGTACGGGGCAAAGTTGATGCTGTTGTTGCCCACGTCAAGGGCATATTGGTAAAGTCCCATATTGACCATGGGCCCGTAATCGTACGACAATCGGATGCCGTAACCATTGTTACTGTACGATGTTAGCACATGGAAGTCGTACACGGCGTCTTTGGTGCTTTTATCGCCCTGAAAATACATCAGCCCTACACCATACTTGGCGTTAAGCATAAAATGATGCCCAAAAAAGCTCTTGTACTCCATGCGGTATTTATTGATGTTAAACAGGATTCGCTGACCCGGTTGCGAAGAAGGACGCGACGAAGTATAAAACTCAATGCTTGGCCCGATGTACCATCGCACTTTTCTGCTGGCGTTGAAATTGAAAAACAGGCTGGCATACTGATCTTTTAAATGAATGTTGGGAAGTTGAACCCCATCGCTGTTACGGTTGTAGTAGTTGCGTGCACTATTTAAGTAAAGAGCGCTAAGGTAGTTTTTGGTAGTGCCAATGTTGTATCGAAAACGGGATAAGAACGTTAACAGTCCCTTTTGAGGGCCAGGAATATCGGGGGAACCGTAAATGTTCGAAAGCTGTAGCGAAAGATTTTTGTTGATGACGCCAAGATAGTTAATATCCCAGGCAAATCCTGTTTCGTGAAAGCTGTTTTTAAAATAGTTTTTTTCATCGTAGCCATATAAAACAGCATTCATCTGATGATGTTTTGCCAAATTGATTTTACCCGTGCTAAAAATAGCCGAAATAGTGTTCTTCTTGTTAAACTTATCAATATCAAACGCCAGCGATCCCTGCATATTAAGCTGGTCGGTGTTAAGATGGTAAGCAGCGGCAAAACTTGCTTTGGGGTTGATGATGCTGTAACTGGCAAACCCTTCAATACCCGACGTTGGGCTGATTTTTATCAAGTCGGATACCATGATGCCATTCCTGCTGTACAGGTTTCTACCCAGCTGTGAGCTGAACGCACCCAAACCAACCTTTAGCTCGTTTTGCTGGTACAGAAAATTGTAGTAAGTATTACCAATCAGATTTTCGGTTTCCATCAAATTATAGTATGTAAAGTTGTACTTAAAAAGCGCTTCGTTTTTAAACGTTTTCATCCCGCGAGCACGAACAAAAGGTAAAAACTCGCTGTTTTTTAAAAAGGTACGGGCACCCACTTCCGCTTCGTTAAGTAAATCGTTATTTATTTTAAAGGGGGCATAGGTGTCGGTATATTTCTCGATGATTACTGACCGGAAGAGCTTTTTATCCTCCGTGGAAGCGTATATTTTAACCTTGCTGATATCGAAAACCCGGTTTTCAGAATAAACGTATGTGGCTTCAAAATGGAGGGTGGTGTCACTATTAGGAGGTAGGTTGATAGAGTGTGCAAAGTCTGACAGATTCCCGCTCTCGAGGTTAATTTTCATATCGGGTTTTATATCAAGCATGATTTGTTCGTTGGTGTTTCCGTTGTTCACCACCACCACATCAAATTTAGCACTGTTCATCCTGGGAAAAAAAAACACCCGTTTATTGGGAATCAACACATCCCAGTCGTGATATTTTTCAAGAACTACACTAAAACTCTTTTCTGCCAGTATATTGTCGCGGGAAGAAAAGGCTTTAAACCGGATAGTGTGTATAATAGTAGATTTGGCAGTGGAGGAAGTTCGAAACCGAAAGGGCAGCGACAAAGTAGCATGAGGCGCCACCACCGTATCCTTAAAAACGGAACTAAACATGGCCCACCCTTCAGGCAAATCAAGAATGGGACGAATAGGCATGGGTTTATCGGTGTTATTCTTCACACGCACCACGTTAAAACTAAGGGCTCCTTTTTTTTGAACCATCTCATTTTTAACAAAAAAGACTTCCAGCGGGGGAGGCGTCATCACCGATTGTGCGGCACAGGAAAAGCTGATAAACAGTGCCATGATTAGCATCAGCCATGCCGGCATAACCCGGGTTGTGTTGTTGCCCTGGCACATCGACTATTTTTTGTAATGTTTTTGACTCTCAGAAAGGGTAATGTAAAAACCATCCACATAATAACCGTCCTGAATAGACAGGTTTGAAAACCGGGTCATCTTGCTCAATTCATCTTCAAAAATAAATTTCCACCGAAGTACGAATGAATTCCGGCTGTGTCCGCCAATGTTGTTCTTTTTGCCATTAATTAATACGACCGTTTTTTCAGGTTTTAACGGTAGAATGGTGTCTTTCGAACGGTTTGCTATATGCGAAAAAATACCATTGTCCCAGTTGTTACCACGGTTTTGGATGGTGTAGCCCAAAAAATCTACAGGAATCTTCTTGGTTGAATCATTCACGTCGGTAAAATAGGGGTTACTGGCCGAAATACTCAAATTCCAGTTACCGGTCGATTCTACGCTAAAATTAATGTCGTCGGGTTTTTTGGTAATCTCGTATAAATTGTCGTTCACCTTTTTAATGCCGAACTCAATTTTTGCATCCGGATCAATGTTTAAAATCAACACCGGTTCCAACCGTGCTTCCATGCTCATTTCCAGATTGGTTTCCTGAGCATTGGCAGCAAACACGAGCGAGAGCAGCCATAACAGTAATATGTATCCCGAACCTTTCACCATAACTTCAAAATTACTCATTTTTATGATGTGAAGCAAAAAAAAGGGAACAGAAAACTGTTCCCTCCATTCTCGATAACGAATAAAAACGGGTTATGGTAAAGCCGTAAGCGTTAAGTTCACTGTGGTGGTGAATGATCCAAGGTTGGCAATGGTACCATCCGACAGTTGTTGAAAAATACTGCTGGTGTTCATGGTTCCCTGCATGGTGCCCATAGTCCAGTTCAGGTTAAAGGCGTTATCGGCAGCATCGCCGCTATTGCCTGTTCCATTGTCTAACAATAGCTGGTCGGTACTCGTAAGTCCCATGGCTGTTGCCAGAGAAGTATTGGAGCAGGTTACTTCAGCACCAATGGTGTGTGCGCCGGTAGCTTCACACCAAACGCCCAGATTGTTAATGGGAATGGTGGCCGAAGCTCCGTCCGAAAAATCGGCGGCATTGATTTCCAACTTCCAATTTGAGGTTGCCTCCAT
>JANTGU010000281.1 GCA_024762735.1 Bacteroidales bacterium
TTAATACTATTCGTTAGCACCAGAACTTGAAAATAACTGCAAAAATAGATGAATTTTGTTTTCTTCTATTTTGGAGGTTTTTATGTGGAGAATGCATGCCAACATGTAGATATCCACCACAAACACCCACCTCTTTACATTAGCTTTTGCTGCACCTTCCACCAGCGATCGGGGATTTCGTTGTTAAGAGCCGTTTGATAATCGTGGTACGAACAGGGAATAAACTGATGGGGACGGTACTTGGTATTTTCTTTGTTGTCTGATTCCAGCACCATCCACCAGCGGCCTGTTTTGTTGCTCTTTAAAAAAACAATCTCCTCATCAAAGCCCTCGGGTGCCACGATAAACTTAACATAATCGTCGGTGGCAAGGTGAGGCAGGTCGTTGTGGCGGTTTACAAATCCATCGATAAAATACCAAATCATTTGAGCAACCAGGTGGGCTGTTTGTCCCCTGTTGTCGAGCCTTGGATTGAATTCGTAAAAACCAATACTGCTGATTTTATCGCTTAGTCCGGCATAATGTGCCAGCTTGCACGCCTCCTCACCGGTAAAGCCATTGGGGCCCGCTTTAAAATTTCCGGGAGCATCCGACTGCCTGATGGCAGAGATGTCAAAACTCAGGATATCGGCATTCCGAATCATAGGTTCTGCCTCTTCGAGGTTTGCCCGCACAACCCCCAGCCGGTGAACGTCAAAGTATAGATCTTTCATCAATTTTACCGATTCCTGGTTTACAAAATAGGATTGGTACCCAATGTTGGTGAAATTAAAAAGATAGTTGGGCTGATGCAGGATAATCTGGCTTAACCACGACCGCGCATTGATTTCCTGGTTATCCTGACCGAGGTCGTACACCGAATCGATGGCGGTGATGTTTACAATTTTACCAATCTCCTCGTAAGCAAGGTAGTTGGCGAAGGTCAAGTCCTGGCTGCCGCCAATAAGGATGGGAAGCACATCTTTGGTAAGCAGAGCCGTTACCACGTTTTTAATGGCAAAATAGGTATCCTGCAAGCTGTTGCCCCTGATGATGTTTCCCATGTCGACCATTTTAAGGTTTTTCCAGTGAGAAAAGAGGGCGTAAAAATATTTTCTTACTTCGTTGGAGCCTTCGGAAGTCCCATGATTGTAAAGGGTTCCCCGATCTTCAGGAATGCCAATCAGCGCGATATCATACTGCTCCAACTCCGAAAACGATACTTTTTCGTCATACTCCACATCGGGATGGTTGTACATTTTAACCACGTTGGCCAACCTCATGCGGTCGGTTTCGGCTTCATAATCCAGCGATCCAAAATTGGCTGGAGAGAGGTAAATGTCAGGCTCCATTGAAACTGTTTTTTTTGAACGGGTAAAGGTACGGGTTAAAACCTAAACTACAAAAACAGTTTGAAATTTTAGATTTTTCGATATTAACAACCGTTCGGATTGCACCTGCCCGACTGCGTCATTCAGGCGGGAATCCGAACGAGCATATGGAAGGCGTACGGTTGCAAACCGTGCGAGAGAGGGTAGAGGATTTTAGTTTTTATGTTTTGTAGCCAGCCCGGTGTTTCAAATCATTCGCTCTTGTTAATGATATATCGTACGCCCTCCTGTTTGGTAACGCTGTTCAGCCATGCTTTGGGATAACCTTGTGCTTTGATGTGCCCGACAGAATCCTTCACGTATCCATCGTTGTATTTCATTACCAAAAAGTTGCCCATCTCAATCCAACGTGCATGAACCTCATTGCCGGATGCCAGGGAGAAGGCCGATAGCATTTTGATACGTTCCTCCGGCGAAGCCTTTAAAGCTGCCTGCTCTACCGAATCCTGTTGCTGTATAAATTTCGATTCCAGCTGCTGTTGCACCTTGCGAATGTCTTTTACCATGAGCTGGTAGCGTATGTTTGCGAAGTTGGAAACAAAGTTAAAAGCCCACCACATGGAAGCCCTGTCGAAATGACGAATGTCGCCGGTTTGGTACGAAGGGGGCACTTGTAAAGAGGCTATATAGAATGGAAAATAACAATTGGTGTAAGTGTCGTCGAAGCTGAACCAGGCCAGGGCAAACTCGTTGGGCATGTTATCGCGAAGTTGAGCCACGTACGAGTAAGCAGTTTGCGGTGTTGAAATATTGCGCTCCCATGAATATTTCTTTCCATTGGTTTCCCACTCCATGGGACGGGTACGGTTGGGATTTCCAAAAGGCCCGGCTGCCACCCCTTGGGTCATGTCGAAGTCCGTTCCTTCGTAGTGGTCGCGAATCAGACTGAAAACATCCTGCAAACCCAACTGCTTATCCGGTTTGATGTACAACGGGTAAGGCTTGGCGCCGGTTTTTCCCCGGTGATAATCAGGCGAAAAGTCTTGTGATGGCGCTACCCTGCGAAACAGGCTCCAAACACGGGTTTCGGTATATTTCAGGTGTTCCGGTGAGGGAGGATCATATACATCGTTAAATCGAAAGGGCTTGCCGGATGCCAAATCATAATAGCCTTTTTCAACCGCTAATTTAATCACGTTTGCCGAGTAGAGGCAATTATCGGGATCATTCAACGGAAACGTGCCAATGCGGGAGTGATTGGCATGAGCCGTCACCGTCCCATCAGGAATACGCATGGCCACCCAAACAGCTCCTCCTTTACCACCGGTGCCAATCATTTCGAGCAGCCAGGCTTCGTTAGGGTCGGCAATGGAAAAGCTTTCGCCCTCGCTGCCGTAACCATACTGCTCTACCAGCGAGGTCATTACCTGAATGGCCTCACGGGCGGTTTTGGCACGCTGGAGGGTCAGCCGCATCAAATCCCAATACTTGATGGGCAGATTTTTATCCCACAGCTCCTCTCTTCCGGTAAAGGTGGTCTCGCCCAGGGCTAGCTGATATTCGTTCATCAGGATGCCGGTTTCGCGGTAGGTGTGTGCCACCTGGTGAATTTTAAACAATTTTCCTGACAGCGACCGGTAAACCAGCGAGTCGTTGATGTCGTGATCGGCAGCCGGGGTGATGTTCAGGTGCGGATGCCACTCCCCATCGTTAAGGTAAACCAAAAATGCGGAACCGTCTTTGGAAGCACCCTTGGTTACAATCAGGTTGGTGCAGGCAAAGGTAAACCCTGTGAAAAGCAGGGTCGCCAATAGCGTCATAATTAATTTTCTCATGGTGTTTTGTTTCATGTTATTCTATTTCTGTGATGGCAAATTCCAATATGGCAATGGGCTTGTTTGACAGGTTCGTGAGCGATGGATAAACATCGCTTAGAATTTCAGAGAATTCCTGATACTCTTCATCTTTTTCCTGTGGGCCATAAATACTCACGCCAAGCCAATCGATATAGTTGTCGCCCGGATAATAGAGATTGATTTTATTCCATTCAGTATTTGGCTCGTTATAGGCATCAACGTGAAAAAACCAGGTAATATTTGTTGCGCCATTGTCATTGCAAATGTCAATAATATGCCGATAGGCATCCCGGAATCGTTCCGCGCCATCGTATAAAGTTGGCTCACCATATCCTGTGGTTTCACCTGCGCCATTGTATTGCCCGTTCCACGGAAACCAATTGCCATTTACTTCCGTGCCAAATTCTACCAGCAAGGGGATGTTTGTATTTGCCGCGTCCAACGCCCACTGTGAGAGTGCGCTGTCAAAGTTACCATCTATTATTTTTTGCATGGTATAGTTTGGGTCTGGTCCACCTGCGTCAAAATTGGTTCTTGGCATGATTCTTATAAACGGGATTTTTCCTGTGGAGCTAATTATATTTACTTCCGATAAGGGGAATTGAATATTGTTGTACCA
>JANTGU010000282.1 GCA_024762735.1 Bacteroidales bacterium
GAGCCATTTTTACCAGGATAACACGGATATCATCCACGATGGAAAGAAACATGGTTCGGAAAGTTTCCGACTGAAAGGAAACCCGTTGAGTTTGTAAATCGGATATTTTGTTAAACCCTTCCACAATGACGCGCACCTCGTGGCCAAAAGCATTTTCAATTTTATCGTAGGAGTATTCGCTTTCAGGTATTCCATGTAAAAGGGATGCCACCACCGAGTTTGCCCCGAGCCCAATTTCTTTAACCACGATGTGGCCGATTTCGAGGTAATGGTTAAACTTTTCGGAGGAAGGGCTAAGCTGACTGAACTCCCACGCCCGGTTAAAGGCCTTAGAGATGAATTGTTTCTCGCGGTCGTTAAAGGGTTTTATTTCGTTTAACAAAAGGTTGTTCAGCGATTGTATGTATTGTGCATCCGGTTTTTTCATCACCCAGGTTAAAATCGGTTTAAAAATAGCGATTAATTGCCACTTTAGCAAAAAAATCGTTTTGTTTGTTGGTTAACGCAAAAAAGCAGCGCTTCATATTCCGGAGCACTGCTTTTTATACTTTTACCTATTCAGGTAGTTATTTGCTGTCTCCGGATCCTTCTACATTAGGATCTTTGGCTATGGAATCGCGCATGCGTGTATCAGCCTGTATGTTTTTATATTTCTGATAATCCATGATGCCGAGGTTTCCACTTTTAAACGCTTCGGCAATAGCCATGGGAATTTGAGCTTCTGCCTGAATAACGTTGGCTCTGGCTTCCTGCGCTTTGGCTTTCATCTCCTGCTCGTGAGCCACGGCCATGGCTCGACGCTCTTCGGCTTTAGCCTGGGCAATATTTTTATCGGCATTGGCCTGATCCATCTGAAGCACGGCGCCAATGTTTTTACCAATATCGATGTCAGCAATATCGATGGAAAGAATTTCGAATGCCGTACCCGAGTCAAGTCCTTTTTCCAGCACTACCTTCGAGATGCTGTCGGGATTTTCGAGCACTGCTTTATGCGAGGTGGCCGACCCGATGGAGGATACAATACCTTCTCCCACACGTGCCAGCACCGTCTCTTCGCCGGCACCCCCCACCAATTGCTTGATGTTGGCCCGTACGGTAACCCTGGCCATGGCGATAAGCTGAATACCATCTTTGGCAACAGCAGCCACCTTTTTAGTGTCGATTACCTTAGGGTTTACCGACATCTGCACGGCTTCCAGCACATCACGTCCTGCCAAATCGATGGCTGTGGCTGTTTTAAAGTCGAGGTTCATGTTGGCCTTGTCAGCCGAAATAAGGGCGTTAACCACCTGTTGTACATGCCCGCCTGCCAGGTAGTGCGCTTCCAGGTTTCCCCTGTCAAGGTTAATCCCTGCTTTGGCTGCTGTAATCATGCTGTTTACAATCAGTCCGGGAGGAACTTTCCGCCATCGCATAATAACAAGTTGGATAAGAGAAATCTTAACGTCGTTAACCAAGGCGTTAAACCAAAGTCCTACGGGAATAAAGTAAAATAGCACCCATATCAGAAAAAGTGCTCCTACGCCAATGGCAATCAAAAAATATGGATTCATAATTTATTTTTTTAAAGGTTTTATGTAAATTTTATTGTGGTCTATTTTGATGATTTCTATTTCAGTATTCGGGTCGATAAAATCAACGCGGGCATCTACTTCCACAAAGTGGCCGTTAAACTCGGCCTTCCCCATGGGGGCACAACGCGAAATGGTTTTGCCCGTATCACCCACTTTCAGGTTAACATTGTTAATTTCGTTTACCTTGCTGTTGATGGTAGAAACCAGTGCTGCCTTCTTCCAGGTCTTCGAGCGCACTCCTATCCAAATGGCGATTACGTTCACGGCGAGGGTAACAATCAGCACGATGTTTCCTGTGAAAGTACCCAGGTGCGCGTAAGCAATCCAAACGCCGGCTATTACGGCGCCAAAGCCGGCAATGCCTGCAAATCCGGTTCCCGGAATTACCAAAACTTCAAGTAGTAGCAACAGGATTCCAACAGCAATCAATACAATTACAAGCCACAACATATTAGTTAATCTCCACGGTTAATTTGCGATGGGTCATTTCGGTATAAAGAGGTTTTAATTCATCAAACGAACCGCTTTTAACAGGACATTTTCCTTTGAAGTGTGCAATTAAGGTACACGTTTCGGCCTGCATGTAATCATGGCTGCACACTTCCACAAGGCTTTCAATTACATAATCGAACGAGTTCACGTCGTCGTTCCATAAAATTAATTTTTTAACATCCTCATCTTGTGTAACATCATTGATTTCAGGATGTTTTTTCTCTTGTATTGCCACGGTAAACTGATTTTAAAAACGATTCCAAAGTTACATTTCTTTTTGGGAATATGCTTACTTTTGAAAACAATTTTATTCCTACACACGATTCGATGGATATTTCATTTTCCGATTTGATTAATAAACTGAGGATAAATCTGGGTAAACCCTTGCCGGGTTTGGAAGTTCAATACCAAATGGCGCCGGTATCCAAGATGGAGCAGTTGGTTTACAACTTCAACGATACACCCCCAAGGGAAAGTGCGGTATTGGCTCTTTTATATCCTGATGGGGATGAGGCTGTGCTGGTGGTTATGAAACGCGCTACCGATGATTCGGTGCATAGTGGCCAGCTTTCGTTTCCCGGTGGACAGGCTGAGCCGTTTGACACCGACACTTATGCCACGGCCTTGCGCGAAACCCATGAAGAGCTTGGCATAGAGCCCGGTTTGGTGCATGTTTTGGGCACCTTGACACCGGTTTATATTTCGCCTTCGAATTTTAACGTGGTTCCGGTGGTTGGCTATATGGATAAGAAACCGGATTTTCGTCCCAACGAAGAGGTTGAGCGGGTGCTAACAGTGGCTGTTTCGGAGCTCATGAATCCCGATGCCGAACAGGTACGGCAGGTTACCACACGCTATGTTACCGCGCTGGACGTTCCATGTTACATTGTGGGTGGAGAAATTTTATGGGGAGCCACCGCCATGATGATTCGCGAACTGATGGAAGTGTTAAAGTAGCAGCTTCTTTTAACGCTTATTTGGTATTTCAATACATTTTGTTCGTCCGTGTTGGTGATGATGAGACCGCAAAAACTTTAGCTATTTTTAAGCGTTGCCTATTCCCCCGATTTTAGCTCCAGTCGTAGCATATCCAACGCCGCCAGAGCAGCACGCCGGATGTTTCGCCCCCGGTGTTCACCAAAATGAAACAGTTTTGAAGTTACACCGGTGGGAGTGGCCAGGGCAATCCAGGTGGTACCCACGGGTTTTTCATCGGTGCCGCCCCCGGGACCGGCAATGCCTGACGTGGCCACAGCGTAATCGGTGTGCAACTTTTGACGCGCCCCTGCTGCCATGGCCTCTACTACCTGTTTACTTACCGCGCCAAACTGGTCAATATCTGCGGCAGGTACGTCCAGCATGTTTACTTTCGCATCGTTAGAGTAAGAAACCACGGACCCCAAAAAATAGTTCGAGCTGCCGGCTATGGAAGTTATTAATTGTGCAATATAGCCGCCGGTGCAGCTTTCGGCAGTTGCCACTGTTTTATTTTGTCGTGTAAGCAGCTCTCCCACGACGGTTTCCATGGTAACATCGTCATATCCAAAAATCAAATCATCGATAAGTAAGTGCAGCGCTGATACCTGCCGGTCGATCTCGGCTCGCAACTGCTGCTCGTTGTCGCCTTTGGCCGTTAAGCGCAGTCTGACAATACCGGGTTGGGGCAGGTAGGCTAGTTTGATATGGCGGGGGAGGTTGTTCTCCCAATCTTT